>JAPKDJ010000042.1 GCA_026421245.1 Akkermansiaceae bacterium
TCGCGAGGGGCAGCCCAACATATCCGAGGCCAATGATAGCAATCGATTGAGGCGCGGGGAATTCTGACATTTGCGCGAGTATGGTTCAGGGATCCTGACGAAGCAATTCTCGATAGACCTGAACTGTTTGGGCCAGACAATTCTCGAGAATGAACGGTCCCGGGGCGTCAATCATCGGCGAAGATTCCAGAAGCTGAAGAGTCAGTTTTGACGCCGCCCCAGGGTCCTTGAATGGAGTGGCGCCTTGTGGGAAGCAGGTCTTTAGGATTTCCGCAACTCCGCCATCGTCATATCCCACGACCGGGGTGCCGAGAGAGAGCGCTTCCAAAGTGGTTCGCCCAAAGGCTTCAGGAGTTTGCGAAAGGGAAAACACCAATTCTGAGTGCGCGAGGATTTCCCGAAGGTCACTGCGATGCCCGGTAAAGGTGATCCGGTTTTCCAGCTTCATTTCCCGCGCCTTGTTTTTTAGCTCATCCAGATAGGCCACCTTTCGTGGATGCGCTCCGCCCGCGATCACTCCATGATGATCGTCAGGAACCAGTCGGAGGATTTGAAAAAAATCCTCGTGACCTTTTAAGCGAGTGATCCGCCCAGGAAGAGTGAGGAGTTTCTTCCCCTTCGTTTCTGGGAAGTCCTTATTCCACTGATCGACCCACGAATCGACGGGCCGGAAGTCGCTTTGATAACTCGCAGGATCAATCCCCCGATGAATCACCGTGAGCTTCGCACCATCAACCTTGGGGTAGTTCCGGGTGACGTACCCTTTCACCGCCTCCGACACACAAATGACCCGTTCCCCAGCTGTCATGATGGCAGAATAGACGTTGACCGAATTGAGGCCGTGCACCGTCGTCACGAGTCGAGGGCGTTCCTCTTTAGGAAGACGCTTCCAGGCGAGGTAACACAACCAAGCGGGGGCGCGAGAGCGGAGGTGGAGGATATCGGGTTTCTCCTCGCGCAGGAGCCGCACCAATCTGGGAATGTGGCGGAGCGAAAAGAGGGATTTTTTGTGAACGGGCAGAGAGATGTGTCGTGACCCCTGCTCCTCCAGAGTCGTGACCAGGCGGCCACCGTTTGAAAGGACAAGCGATTCGTGCCCATTCTCAACGAGGTAGCGCGCAAGCTCGGCGGTGCCGCGCTCGACTCCGCCGGAGTTGAGTTCGGGAAGAACCTGAAGAATTCTCATCGCTTAAGAAGTGGTAGTAAAAGGTCCGCACAGCGAGCTGTTTCGTGAATTCTCCCGGGAGGTTCAGGCAGGGGAAGGGCGGAATCGTATTGCCCGAAAGGAGTGAGCCAACCATCGCCCGCAAGCAGGTCATGGGCCCGGGAAATCCGGGTGTGGCAGGGATTCAAAGGAAGAGTTCCTAGGCGAGCACCAGCGGTCAGAGCTTCGAAAAGCATCGAAGATGAATCGGGAGTGATCCAGGCAACTTCGGAAGTTCCGAGTTGATCGACAAGCCAGGTTCCACCGGACTCCTGGTGCGGAGCAATGGTGAGGGGAAGTCCTGATTGAGCAAGCTGTTGCAGAACTCCATCGGGAGTGCGCCGAGAATCGCCGACCGTCCATTGAAGGGAAGTTTGGGCGGAAACAATCGCCTCGATCGCCTTAAGAACCGGCGGCGTTTCCCAGTGGAAATGTTTGCAAGCTCCCCCCAACATGATGAGCCCTTTTTTCTCTTTTGGGGAAACCTCCTCGGAGATTCGGTTGAGCGCCCCTTTGGTCATAATTACGTTTTTTCTGGGTCTAGCTCCCAGCTTCATATCGTGCTCGGGGACGATGCAACAGCCGAACAGAAATGTCGGTAGGGTTGGCTTCATGATCACGATCGACGGGCATCGGTAGCGACGAGCCAGCTTCAGCAGCAAAAGGTGGGTGCCATGCCCTGCCGCAATGATGGCGGTGGGCGGGGATGTCACCTCAATCTTGCCTGATGAAACTTCCAGAATTTCCAATGATCCTGATTCCCGGCGGAGAAGGGCTTCGGCAAGACCGAGAGATTGGTTTTCATGGCCTTTCTTGCCGTCGCTGAGAATGAGGAGGTGCATTTAATATCTTTAAGGAAAGGCCAACAACAGGGATTTGTTAAGACAAGAGCTTGAGTTCGACAATTAGGAATTTCTGGAATCAACAATCCGGCAGGGGCCAGATCGATGGTGATGCTATTTTTCGCGGAAACGCTTTGAAATCCAGCCTTCTTTCAAAATGCCTACTTATCGGCCTTGGTCAGAGGAAATCTGACCCCATTTCAAATCGCAAACAGGTTGCCGTCCACACAGACCCACACCCAACATCTTTTGGATGCATGGGCCTTGGGGGCCCATCAAGGTAGACCTTGGCACCGTAAGCCCGTCTGCAGATCACCTCTGGGAGCACCTTCGAGATTACTTCCAGCCTGCTGAAAATCGCGCCCCAGTCCCTGCATGGTTTGACATGCTGGAAAGTGAAACGAGAGCGATACCGAGGATAAGGAGAGTCAATTTTTTCATCGTTGTCGGATTATTCCGTGAGGGAAGCTTCCCTTAAATCTCTGCGGATCAAGAGTGAATTTTCGGGGCTTCCGAAAATCCTCTTTCCCCTTGAAAATTAGTGTGGATATGAACAATGACACGCTAGGTCCGGTCCGCCGAACAGACCCCTCACTCTCAATGAAAATTACCCCCCTCATCATCGCGTGCTTTTGCTCCCTCGTCCCAATTGCTCAATCAGAGCAAATCGTCTTCAGCGAAATCATGTATCATCCCCCAGCGGGCGGCTACGAATTTGTCGAGGTTCAAAACCTCACCGCCACCCCCTTCGACATCGCCCAGTGGGAACTCGCCAATGGGGCCGACTTCACCTTCCCCGAATTCAACTCCGGAACGCCCCTCGAAACTTTCCTCAAGGCCTTCGAACGCATCATCATTTGTGGAACCGATCCCGACACCTTTCGCGCCGTCTACAACGTCCCCACTTCCATTCGTGTTTTCGGCCCTTGGACCGGACTGCTCGATAACGGGGGCGAACGAATCACTCTTGAAGACAAAAATGGCGTCGCGCGATGTTCCATGTCCTACGACGACCGCCAGCCATGGCCGGTTGCGGCAGACGGCGCGGGACACAGCCTCACCCTGACCGACACCAGTTTCGCCATCGACGACTACCGCGTCTGGAGCTCCGGGCCACCCACCCCTGGGTTCTCCCCCGTCCTCAATGCCGAGGAACCTTTCCAAAATCCCGAGGTCAATCTCACCACCGGAATCCCCTTCGTCAACTACAGCGACGAGTGGAATTTCAATGATCAAAACCTCAATCTTGGCACCACTTGGAAAGACCCCGCATACGCCTTCACCCACGACGGCTGGACCCTCGTAGGTGCCGCCGGAAACAACGGAGGACTCTACGGTTTCGAGTCCTCGGCTGTCCCGGCCCCGGGCATGCAAACCGCTCTCCTTAACAGCAACAGTGCCGCCAATCACATCACCTACTACTTCCGCAAAGAATTCACCTACAACGGCCCTACCAGCGGGGCAAATATCACGGTTGACATGATCAACGACGACTCGGCGTTCTTCTATCTCAACGGAAAAACCATTGGTGGCCTGGGCACCTCCGCCAATGCCGACTGGAAAGCCAGAGCGACCCGCACCGTCACTAATGCCACCGAAGAACTCGGCGTAGCCACCAACAATGGCTCCGCTCTCGTCAATGGAACCAACATCATCTGCGCGGAGGTTCACCAGGTCAACGATAGCAGCTCGGACAGCGTCTTCGGCGCCCGCCTCAGCATCGCCGCCCCCACCAATCCCAGCATCCTAATCAATGAAATCCTCCCCGGAGCAGATGGCTTTGTGGAGCTTTACAATCCCGGAGCATCTGACACCAGTCTCGCCGGATGGTTTCTCAGCGATGAGCCGGGAAACTTGACCAAATACCAAATTCCCGCCGGAATTTCCGTCCCCGCTTCAGGTCTCGCCTCCATCGACTACGCCACAGCCGGACTCGCAACCGGTGGCGACACCGTCGTCTACCTCACCGAGGCCAATGGCATCACTGTTGCCAATGCCATCGATGCCGCCATGCCACTCGACGGCCGCTCGCTCGGTCGCAAAGGCGACGGATCTTCCTCGTGGTTCCTTTTCTCACAGCCCACGCAAAATACTCCCAACGCCAGCAGTTCGGGCAACCTCAGCCTCAAGGTTAATGAAGCCACATTTGACCAGGACGGAAACTCCACCCGGATTGAGCTCTTCAACCCCTCTTCCATCACCCTCGACACCGACGGCCTTTTCCTCGCCAGCCTCTCTGATTTTTCGGATAAAATTCCCCTCAGTGGAACAGTTCCTGCAACCGGTTTCCTCACCATCAGCCAAGCCTTCCCCACCAGCGGAGATGAACTCACTCTCTTCATCATTAATGGTTCCGACAGCATCATCGATGCTGTCGCCATCAACCATACCGCCCCGCGAAACTACGCCGCGGCCTTCCCCGATGGATCGGGTATCTTCTACGCCAGCGGTAGTGGAACCCAGGGCTCAACCAACAACCCCGACCGTGAAACCGGGATTGTCTTCAGTGAGCTCATGGTCGATCCCCCCACCGATCATCGCGATGGCGAATACCTCGAGCTTCACAACAAGTCGGGAGTCACCATCGACCTCTCAGGCTGGCAGTTTTCCAGCGGGATCAACTTCACCTTCCCCGCTGGCACCACCCTCGGGGCAGGTCAATATCTCGTCATCGCCGCCAATGAGAACTTCACCACTTACCCCAACCTAATTGGCCAATACTCCGGTGAACTCGCCAACGGCGGGGAGCTTTTGCAACTTGTTGATTCCTGGGGAAACATCGCCGATGAGGTCCACTATCACACAGGGGGGCACTGGCCACAACTCGCCGGAGGACAAGGCAGCAGCCTCGAGCTCAGGCATCCGGAGATGGATAATTCTCAAGCCAGCGCTTGGGCCGACTCCGATGAATCAAACAAGTCCAGCTTCCAAAGCTACACCCTCACCGAGCAGTTCGAAAACATCACCACACGGGGAAGTGTCACCGACTACGAAGAACTCCACCTGCAAGCCGTCGGAGATGCCCATCTTGCATTTAAAAACCTCTCCCTCACCCGCAATGGCAGAGGCAGTAACATTCTTCCGGGGGGTGGCAATACCGTTGTCACCAATGGCAGCGGAGCCAACGGATGGCTTTGCCAGGGAACCCACCACCTCAGCACCTCAACCAATGGCGAGTTCCACCTGATCTCGAATGGCCATGGTGACGTCAAAGCCAACCGCTGCGAAATCGACGTCACGCAAATTCAGGACAATGACACTCTCACCTTTTCCTTCGATGCTCGCTGGGTCTCGGGCAAGCCCACCTTAGTGGTCGAGACTTGGGACCGGTCATTCGGCGGTATCATCCACCTCCCCGTCCCCAAAAACCTCGGCACTCCCGGTGTCGCGAACTCTGCCGCCATTCCGTCTCCGCTCCCCACCGTCTCCGGCCTCGTTCACAGCCCGGCCGTCCCGACCTCAAGCGATGCCGTCCGCGTCACCGCCAGGGTCGCCAACGCCTCCTCGGTCAACTTAATCCACCGCCTCGACAACTCCACCGGCAACGGCACCTGGAACAGCACCGCCATGTTTGATGATGGTAACTCGGGCGGCGACGAAGTCGCCAATGACGGCGTTTTCTCGGCCACTCTCACCAACTACCAGAGCGATAACGCGGTCGTCCAATTCTACATCGAAGCAACTTCCCCAGGCGGAACTTCCCATCAACCCCGCCTCGCTCCCGACCGTCCCGCAATGTGGGTCGTTGACAACTCTACCCACGCTTCCGATCTGCGCCGCCAGCGTTTCGTGATCTCCGCACGCGACACCAATGCCTCGGGCGGAACCGGTGACAGCCCCACCTTCAACTACAACTTCCCCCGTCTCTCCAATCACTACTTCAACGCCACCTTCATCAGCGACGACAGGGACATCATCTACAACTGCGAGATGCGCAAAAGCGGCAGTCCCTGGACCCGCAGCTCCGGCTCCAACTTCTCCCGCATGAAGTGGAAGCCCCCCAGTGATCGCAAGTTCCGTGGCTACTCCAAACGCTCGGTCGACAACGATGCGGGAAGCTCCAAGGCTTACCACAACCGCATCATCCGCTACTGGCTCTATCTCTTTGGACACGCCGCCAATGAAAATGAATTCGTCCGAGTCATCATCAACGGAGGCAGTGCCGCCCTGCGGGAAGACGTCGAACCCAACTCCACCGATTTCCTCAAGCGAAACTGGAAAAACGGCCAAAAAGGAGAGCTCTATCGTATCGATGACCAATGGTGGTTCGATGACAATTGGGGCCGTCAAAACCAAAACGCAACCTGGCAGTATAAAAACACCACCGAACCCGAACGTTACTCCTCAGAGTGGATCAAGCGCTCCCGCGAAAGCGAGCATGACTACTCTTCCTTCATCGGCTGGACCAAAATGGTGGGAACAAATTCCTTCACCCGGGAGGAAATGGAACGAACCGCCGACATTGACATGATGGCTGCCAACGCTGTTGTTCGCGGCTGGTGTGATGACTGGGACACCCTCACTCGGAATCGTGGTAAGAACGGATACTTCCTCCGCCGTGCCACTGATGGAAAATGGATGCTCATCCAGTGGGACTCCGATCTCACCTTCGGAAACTCAAATGCCGATTTCATTGGCAACCTCACCGGAGTACGAAACTTCTATAACAAACCCTACGTCCAACAACGGGTGAATCACTACCTCCGCGAGATGGTCGACAAATACACCGTCAACTCCCCGCGCCTCGATGCCTGGTTCCAGTGTGAAGAAGACGCCTCCAATTCCTACCCCTCAAACGAAAATACCTACAACAACTGGAATGCCGCCCGCATCGCCAAGGCAAACTCCACCATGAGAAACGCGCTCACCACCAATTTTAACGTCACTTCAGGGAACGGGAGTTCCATGACGACCCGCGCGGATTCCGTCTCGCTCCAGGGAAACAGCGGGGCCGATGCCTTTAAGATCCGCGCCGTCGACCAGCCGCAGGCAACCTATCAATTCTCCAGCACCACCGGTTGGACTCTTTCAGGAATCCAACTTCGCCAGGGAAGAAATTCCATCGTTGTCCAGGCTCTTGATCAAGCCGGCCTCGTCGTGGGAAGCGAAACTTTCACCGTCACCAAAACAGGCAACGCCCTTCCCGTAGTCATTCTCGATGCCCATCCCAAATCCTTCAGTATCGCAGTAGGAAGCGTCTTCAAAATCGACGCCAGCTCCAGCTACGATCCGGAAGGAACCACGCTCACCTACGACTGGGTGGTCGCCGGCTTCGGCGGCATCTCCAACCCCACTCCTGATTCGGCGGCCATGACTTTCGCCATTCCGGGCCACTACGATCTCACCCTCACCGTGACTGATGACGATGGTCAAGACATCATCATCAATCGTCAAATCATCGCCTACGCAAACTCCGGTTGGGATCCCTTCAATCAAGACGTCCTGAGAGCGGCATGGACGCCCGAAAACCTCGCTGTTCGCGATGGCACCACTCCACCTTCTTCTTACAGCTTGGACGACACCCCCAACAACCTCGCCCTCAAAATCGAAGAGGACTTTGCCAAACCTCTCGTCCTCTCTTCTCCAAATCACCCCATGCTTTGGCGGGATACGCCATCCGGTGATTGGTCCTTCACCACCGATCTCAAACTGACCTCGGTTCAACAAGGAAACTTCTACACCGGAATCATCGTAGACACCGTGCAAAACGGCTTCTCAGTGCGATACACCATCGGCATGGAAGACGGTGACTTCCTTCGAGTCAAAAGAATCACCGCAGGTTCGGTCACCACCTCGGCAACCCTCGCTTGGTCCGACAAAGACGCCGTCATTCGGGTTCGCAAAACCAACACCCGCCTCACTTTCCAGTATCGCGAGGCACCCGGAGTTTGGGCCGACCTTCATCTCCAAAACTACGCCGCCGGATCCACCACCACCTCCCGGATCGGTCTCTTTGCCGCGACCGATATCCAACAGGCCCTCAGAGTGGGATTTGACTATGCCCTACTCGTCGACCCCAATATCACCAGCCCTACACTCGGATTCCTCCGCATCACCGAGATCATGTATCATCCCCTCGGCGGTGGTCTCACCGAATTCATCGAAGTCCTCAACACCGGCCCTGATCCATTGCTTCTGGACGGAGTCTCCTTCGACGACACCAAACCTTTTGGCGCCTTCACCTTTAGCGGAGTCGCCCTCGCTCCCGGTCAATATGGTACCATTGTAGCTGACGAAACGGCCTTTAGAAGCCGCTATGGAAACACCCCCATCATTCTCGGGCAGTGGGCTGTTGGATCTCTTTCGAACGGAGGGGAAAACATCGAACTCCTCGACCCCTTCACCAATATCATCCACGACTTCAGTTACGATGATGAAGCCCCCTGGCCTCTCGCCGCCGACGGCGATGGCCCTTCCCTCGAGGTCATCGACAGTGCCGGAAACTACAATGATCCCCTCAACTGGCGGGCCTCAGCCTTCACCGATGGCAGCCCCGGCCTTCCCTTCGCAACTGATGAAGACGGCGATGGCTTGAGCAACATTCAGGAAAGCGCTCTCGGCACCAATTCCAATCTTCCAGACACTGATGGAGATGGCGCTTCTGACTCTGCCGAAGTCTTTGCCGGAACTGATCCCCTCGATCCTGATTCCTACTTATACATCATCAGCGTTGGACCAACTGCTAATCCCGATGAAATTGAAATCCTCTGGTCCTCCGTCATCGGGAAAACCTACATCGTCGAATCCAGCTCAACGCTGGACGGAATCTGGAACCTTCATGATTCGATGACTGCCGCCGCCATTACCAGCTCAGCCACTGACTCCATGAGTGAAGATCGCAAATTCTACCGCATCCGCGTGACCGGGCCGTAAGGCGGGAACAAACCTGTCCAAACTTCCGCTCGCGATTCCGGGCGGCCTCTGACAGGATCGCACTGTGCGTTTATTAGTTAGCCTACTCTTCTTCATTGCTGCTCCGGTCATCGCGGAAATCAACTACGAAACTTCTAGCGACATCCTTTACCGGGCCAAAGATGACAATCTCACCGCCTATCAAAAGGAACGCTGTCGTCTTGACCTCTGCTGCCCGATCTCGTCAAAGGGCTTTGCAACCATTGTTTGGTTCCACGGAGGCGGCCTGACCTCGGGGGAAAAAAGCATCCCAAAAGGTCTGCGAAATAAAGGGCACGCTATTGTTACGGTGAACTATCGACTCAGTCCAAAGGTCCCGGTGACCGGATGTCTCGATGATGCTGCGGCCGCCGTTGCCTGGGTCATTCAAAACATCAAATCATACGGGGGCAACCCCGGCCGAATTTTCGTCAGCGGACACTCTGCCGGGGGATACCTCACCAGCATGCTCGGGGTGGATCACCAACTCCTCAAAGCTCACGGGGTCGATGCCAAAAAACTCGCCGGACTAATCCCATACAGTGGACACACCATCACTCACTTCACGGTCCGTAAGGAGCGCGGCATCGATGCCAAAAGGCCCATCATTGACAAAATGGCTCCCCTTTTTCACGTTCGGGCCGATGCCCCGCCCTTCCTCCTGATCACGGGCGACCGGGAATTGGAGATGTTGGGACGTTACGAGGAGAACGCCTACTTCTATCGAATGATGAAAGTTACAGGCCACGAAGATATCAAGCTTATGGAACTGGATGGTTACGGTCACCAAATCCCAGAACCGGCACATCCTCTGCTTTTAAAGTTCGTCGATCGAATCCTCAGAACCCCGCCTGTCCAAAGATAAGGAATCATTACAGGTCTTTAGAAAACAGTTGCTAAACCCAATACCTCAAGAAAGAACCCGCCCGCTGCTTCAGTGTCGCCGGCCCCAAGGATCAATCACCCTGAAATCCCCCGAGCCCGACGAAATCCCAGAAAGAACACCACCAGAACGAACATGTCCGCAGCAGCAGCCAAGAAAGCCAAAGGTCCCCGCATTCTTTTCATCACTCCGGAGATTTCCTACGTCTCCAAGAAACTCTCGAAAGATGCCGAACGCCTCCGGGCAAAAGCAGGCGGACTGGCTGATGTTTCCGCGCTTCTCGTTCACGGATTGAGCACTGCGAACAAGGATATCCACCTCGCCATCCCACACTACCGAAATCTTTTTCAACAGGGCGAAGAGACGACCCACCCCGGAAAACGCACCCGTATCTCGGTCGGAAATCGAATTCACCTCGCCGAGGACTGCAAATTCTATCGTCGTGGCGGCGTCTACCAGGCCTGCAAGGAGGATCTCCTCATATCGGCCCTGGCCTTCCAACGGGACTTGATCAACCACATCATTCCCCGTGTGGAACCGGATATCATTCACTGCAATGACTGGATGACCGGCCTCATTCCAGCTGAGGCTAAAAAGCTCGGCATCCCCACGCTCTTCACCATTCACAACATCCACACTCAGGAAGCCACCCTCGCCCAACTTGAGAACACCGGCATCCCCGGCGGTGATTTTTGGGATGAACTCTACTTTGCTGACTACCCGGGCAGCTATGACGAAGCCTATTGGAACAACCCGATCGACCTGCTCGCCACCGGCATCAAGTGTGCCGATCATGTCAACGTAGTCAGTCCGACCTTCCTCGAAGAAGTCGCCATGGGACACCACGAAAATATCCCCGACCACCTCAGCCACCTGCTTTATCACAAACGCGAAGCCGGAGCCGCTTCGGGAATCGTCAACGCCCCGGACCGCTCCTTTAACCCGCAAATCGACAAATACCTTCCGAAGGGCCTCGACTATGGTCCACGCCGTTTCCACAACGCGAAACCCTTTCTAAAGAAGGATCTTCAAAATCGTCTTTTACTCAAAGAAGATACTAACGCGCCCATCCTCTTCTGGCCTTCCAGGCTAGACCCGATTCAGAAAGGTTGCCAACTTCTTGCTGATATCCTTTTCCAGTTAATCGAGGACTACAACCATCTCGGCCTCCAAATCGTGATGATTGCCGATGGCCCGTATCAACAACACTTCCAGGGAATCGTCGCTCATCATGGGATTTCCGATCGTGTCGCCGTTCATCCCTTCTCCGAGTCCCTCTCCCACCTCGGCTATGGAGGATCGGACTTTGTTCTAATGCCCTCCTCCTTCGAGCCCTGCGGGCTCCCGCAAATGATTGGCGCGCGCTACGGTGCCCTCCCCATCGCCCACGCCACCGGCGGATTGAAAGATACCGTGAAGCACCTGAACATTCACGAGAACTCCGGCAACGGCTTCCTATTTGAGCATTTCACATCCGAGGGCTTCCGCTGGGCCATCGACCAAGCACTCGAGTTCTACCAACTCCCCGCGAATCACAAAGATCCACAAATCAAGCGCATCATGGAACAATCCAAAGAGGAATTTTCCGACAAGCGTGTCGTGGAAGACTACGAGGCTCTCTACGCCCAACTCGTGAAATGAAGTGATTAATCAACGGCACTCAGGAAAATAGGGTGATCGTTCGGATCATCGCCCCCTCGTGTTTTTCAAGAACCGTCCGAGCGGCTGCCACCTGATCATTGGGGATTTTCTTAAGGGCCGAAATCAGTTCATCCCTCGTGGTCACAATCTGGATTCCTCCTGCAGCTTTGAGCTCGCTGACCAAAGGTTCAAAGTTTGCCATGTGAGGGCCCGCAATTACGGGAACTCCGGCCAAAATCGCCTCGGATGGATTCTGACCTCCTTTTTCAAAGAAGCTCTTTCCAATCACGACAACATCGGCGTGAGTCGTCCAATCCCGGAGTTCACCAGTACTGTCGATCACAAAAGCCTCTCCTCCCTCGGGGGTCGTAAATTGACTTCGTAAAATAACTTTCCCCCCAAGCGCTCTCGTAACTTCTTCCCTCCGCTCTGCATGGCGGGGAACGATCACCGACTGGAAACCAGCCTCTCGAAACGCGGAGTCCAAATACTCCTCTTCCCCTGCAAAAGTCGAAATCGCCATCGCAACCGGCCCGTCATCAAACTGGTCTAGCATCTCCGAAAACTCCGCCCGCTTCTTCGACAAGGCCGCTCCGGCAGGATCAAATTTGACATTTCCGGTCAACACCGTGGCCTCGGATTTCACCCCGATCGCCTGCCAACGAAAGAGGTCCTCTTCCTCGGGGGCACCCACATGATCCAATAGCTCCAAAAACGGTGAGACATACCGCTTCATCTTGGTGAGATTCCGTCCCGAACGGGGAGAAAGGCGGGCATTCATCAGACCAAGCGGAATCCCCAATCGGTGGGTCTGCCAAATCAAATTGGGCCAAAGTTCCGACTCCACCATCACCACAATGCGCGGTGTGAATCTCTTCATGATTCGGCGAATGAGAAAACCAAAATCAAGCGGCGCATAGACCACCCGAATCCCGTCCGGAACACGTTCCCGGGCAACGGCCATCCCCGTCGCCGTCGTCGGCACCAGCACAAAATGCTCATCGGTTTCACCCCTCCACTTTTCAATCAGCTTTAAAGCCAAAAGCACCTCTCCAACACTCACCGCATGAAGATAAACACCACCAGTTCTTTCGAGCTCAGCGTCCCGGTCATAGAGCCCAATCCTCTCCAGCAGCCCTGTGCCCCAGCCGTCCCTACGAATCATCTTTAGAAGCCAAAATGGAGCCGCCAAAACTACCACCAGGGGGTAAAGCAGATCCCAGAAAAACAAAATCAACCGACCATTCATCACTCAAGAAACCCTTCGGTAAATAGCAATTCGACTCCGCCCGTAGTCCCTTTTTTGCACCAGCTCCAGGCCATTGGGTTCGGGCAAGTCGCCAATCGCCTCCCTCTCTAGGACAAGAAACCCTTCCGGGGCGAGCCATTGCTCCCAACCGTCCAGAACCACCAAATCTCGGGCCGGATCAGAAAGCCCGTCCGCATAAGGAGGGTCGGCAAAAATAAGATCATACGCCCCCCGGTCATCTTTCAGAAAAGCCCCCGCCTCCCGATTAATCACACGACCATTCGAGAGCCCTGTTTTCTTCAAATTATCCTCAATCACCCGGGTCGCCCCCCGGTTTTGTTCTACGAAGGTGCATGAGGTCGCCCCTCTGCTTAGGGCCTCGATCCCAAGGGCTCCCGATCCTGCAAAGAGATCCAACACGCGCGCTTCACCGACTACCGCAAAAAGAATCCCAAACACCGATTCTCTCACACGATCCGTCGTGGGTCGTGAAACCTCCCTCGGAACCTTGAGCCCATGGCCTTTCGCTAAACCGGCAATAATTCTCATGGCAGGGTAGGGGTGTCAAAAGTTTGTTCTCCAAGGACCGAACGAACGACCGACACGAAGGGGATCCATTCCCCTTCTTTTCCAAGATCCATCATCAATCCATCCTCACGCGCCTCAATCCTAATATCCCGGTATTCTCGGTCGGGGGTAATCAATGGTTCAAAATCCAGAGAGAGACGGGACGAGACTTTCTCAACCCGTTTCCGATGGGATCCGGCCCGCTCGGGACTCGAAACAATCCTAACAGTGGCGGCTGCCTCCCCATCAATTGTGGCAAATCCATTCATCAATACTGCATCTTCGGATCCAATCACACGAATGTCTTCCGCAAAAATACCCGATCCAGATAACTTGACCAATGCCGAGCCTCGATCAAAACGGGTATCTCCTCCGTCAAGAAGATCATGGAAGACGAAATCCTGAAAACTGGTGAAGCTGTGGCCGGTGAAACTTCTGGGATTAACAAGGGAGCCCCGCAGAACACTTTGTGACTGGATATGACTAATCGAAATTGGTGGCTTTTTTTGAAGATAGATTGGAGTGAGGTCAATCTGCTGATCAGGCAGGTCAATTCCGAGACCAATTGGCATTCCCCTTGTGAAACGAAGCGCCGCCGAAATTTCCAAATCTAGTCCAAAAAGCTGTATCGGATGATTCTCAATCTCAAGAAAACTGTCTTTCCAGAGGAAAGGAAAAGTCAGGGATTTTTCCGAGAATCGAGATCCCACCTCAAAACTTGCGATGCGCACCTCACCGCTGCGTGCCGCCCCCCAGACAGGGAGTTCTCCCTCCACGCCGTTCAGCTCAGCCGAGAATTCCGGTATGCTTTCCGAGTAGAGTCGGAACCGTGAATTGCTGATGGTGATCGTCCCTTCAAAGTCATCTACGGGAATCAGATCCGGGCTGGCATCCTCCTGCGCCTGACTTTCATCTCCCTTACTCTCCTCCGAACGATTCAGGGGAGAGATCCCATCTTTCTCTTTGACACCCCCCTGATCTAGCCCCTCCGTCCCGGTTGAGGTGGAGTCAGGCTCGAGCGCTTTCGAACCCAGCGAAGAAATCGTCGAGGCCTTTTGATATCGAGCCATGATTTCCTTCAGCAATTCGATGGAAACTTTGCCATTGAGTTCATTCACCTCGAGACGATCCCAACGTTTTTCTCCGCTGGCAAGCGAGGCCCATGAGGGATCCACCACAATTTTTTCGATCCGAACGACGTCATCCGATTGACCTGAATCGACCGGAGAAAGTATACGAACCCCCCTGATCTGCACCCCGCCCCAGGGCGACCAAGTCACACTTTGGATGCGACACGGCAGGCCCAACCCATTTTCGATCCTCCTTTCGAGAAACCCCGTTCCCCAGGTTGATGAAAACACCAGATTGAGCGCCCCCCATAAAATGGCGGGAGAGAGCAGTATGATAGACAACCAAGTGCGAATCCGGAGACGGAGAAGTCTCCGCTGCCAAAACGTCACACGGGGAGTGGTCTCCATTCTCTATTTTTGAAGGAAACGGATCACCATACTCTGATCAAACAAAACCTTGTTTGTAGAAGTAATGTCCTGAAGCCGATAGACGACGAAGCCATATTTGTTGTCCGCGGTTTTTCCGATTGCGAAATTCTCTTTGGTCCGGCCAAGACCTGTCTCTTCCTCAAATTTCCACTCAGCTCCCTTCCAGGCACCCAGGACCGTCTCGGGCGCAGCATCAATATCTTCGATTCTCTTCAAGTCCCCGTTCGTTGACTTGATCACATCCGCTTTGGAATCAAAGCGAAGAAGGGAAATACGGGCTCCGGCTCCAGTGACCAGCATGCGCCACTTATCTCCAACCGGCTCGAAGCGCAGGCCCACTTTTTGGACTGCCTTAAACTCGCGCTTATCCCAAAGTTCACGGTAATTTCCATACTCTTTTGGGGATAACCCCAGATTCTCGTGAAAAGGCAGGGGAATCCCGGGTTTGGCTTTCGCGGAATATTCCTTAAACCACTCCGGGTTCTTTTTCGCACCCTCTTTGACTTTGTTGATGTATGTCTGGATCTCCTTTGGAGGGAGCACCACAACAACTTCCCCTTTGTAATTCTTATTCGCCGTAACGTATAAGGAAAATGGCTTGGGGACCTCGGCTTGGGCACTAGCGCCGGCCGTAATCAGGATGGACATCACCGCAACAATAGTCGCGATGATTTGGGAGGGATTCCGGCTGGCATTCATGAGTCTTTGTTTTCGGGATCGTCTGTCAAATCTTCTGCTGAGCTGAACCCAATCATATAACTGCGGGCAAGTAAACCCGCACCTGCGGCCACCCCAAGTTTCATGATTTGAGGCTACTCCCCTTCTTCTGCGGAAGCAACCGCGGCGGGATTCTCCGCAAATGCCCAAAGCCTCGATTCCATTTCCTCGATCAAGACTGACCGGGGAGCTCTGCTACCTTCCAAGAAACGCAACTTTAAGATGAGCGGCTGAAGCCCCTTTTCGCGCACTTCCGAAAATACCGTGCGGAATTTTTGAT
Source organism: Akkermansiaceae bacterium (assembly GCA_026421245.1). GTDB lineage: Bacteria > Verrucomicrobiota > Verrucomicrobiia > Verrucomicrobiales > Akkermansiaceae > SW10. The sequence goes on from JAPKDJ010000042.1 coordinate 15,774, forward strand.
CAAGCACTCCGCCTCTTTTTACAAAACCATATAATATTTCCTTCGAATTTCGAAATTTCAGCTGATAGCACGCAAACTCCGACTCATCCGAAAATTCGTAGGCATGAAAGTGATCCGGAGTCGCATAAACCCGCATACTGACCGGTTCAAGAGGACGCTCTTCTATATAGGAATCCGGTGAGACCGGTTGAAAACACACAAATGACTCCCAATCCACCAGAATCCCTTCACTGGTATCCTCCACCAAAATTGGATAAAACTCTCCTTCCTTGTCTTTGATTTTCAGAGCCAAAAACGGACGATATTCAAGAGCCAAGATTCGATACTCTACGGTTCTCTTAAACTCAGCTACCTTCAGGGGATGATCTTGGTAGAATTCCTTCATCAAGGGCAGCACACGCTCCCGATGACGAACATACTTCGCTTTCCCCTCGATAGAATCAGCCGACAGAAAGGAACTCACAACCATCTCCATATTCTTAAAGTGCTCTTCCGCAACGCGTTGAGCTTCAATCTCAGAAATTTTTTCGAGCGGCTTGTTGGTAAGGAGGCCTTCGGGATTGGTGATCTCAACAGAATCATCCTTTGTCCCCGATGACAGGATCTGGAAAGCGGCCCAAATCACTACTCCGATCAATCCCACCCCCAACACTACGAACCACCCCATTGGCACAGTCGCCGATTCCTTTTCCTGCAACTCGTCGATCCACTCCTTCTCTGGATCAAAATGCCGCTCTTTCTCCTCCTTATCCGAGCTCTGGGTAACCATCGCCTCCACTGCGATCTTTCCCTTCTTTTCGACGGGACCTCTCTTCGGAGCATCAAGACGCACAACCTCCTCGGGAGTCTCTTCGATCACCCTGATTTCATCATCCCGAGTTCTTTTACCTTTGTCTGCCATACTCTTTCGGAATGAAAGCTGCCCGCAAATGGGAATGGACGCAACCTCGGATCCCATCTAGATCTTTTCTAAGACCTGATACGTGAAGCCCAAGATCCTGATTCTCTCCGCCAGCTTCGGTGATGGCCACAACAGCGCTGCCCGGCACCTCGCCGAGGCTTTGCAGGAGAATGCCGAGGCCTTAGTCGCCGATCCCTGCCACCTCGGCAATCCGCACATCAACCGATTTCTCTGCCGCGCCTACCGCGAGATCACCACTTACACACCAAAAATTTGGGCCTGGATGTATCGTTCAACCGACCGGCAGGACTTTTCCAAGCCCCTCCCCTTCATCGCCAAGACAGAGGACGCCGTCGCCAACCTTCTCGACGATTTCCAACCGGACATCGTCGTCAACACCTATCCGCTATACCCCTACATGGTAGAGAGACAGTTCGAGACAAGAACACGCGTCCCCGTCATCACCGTGATCACGGACTCCATCGAAATCAATGCCGCCTGGACCAAATCTCCGAGCGATCACTTTCTCATCACCGACGATCACACCCGCGAAGGCCTCCTCACTCAAAAACTCCCACCAAAAAAAATTCAGGTCATTGGCTTCCCAGTCAGCCCTCGGTTCGAGAATCTCCCTAAAATCGCTCCAACCGATTCCATCAAGCCCTTTCGAGTCCTCTTCTTTCCCACCGCCAAGTCCCCTCATGTCAATGACATCATCCGCTCTGTCCTGAACCATGATACCGAGATCACGGTCGTCCTCGGACGAAACGTCCGCCGGCTCTACCGTAAGACCCACGCACTTAAAAAAGAATTTCCAGGCCGCATTCGCATCAAAGGCTGGACCCGAAAAGTCCCTGAACTGCTTTCCTCACATCATCTCGTCATAGGAAAGGCCGGCGGAGCCACCGTTCATGAAGCGATCGCCGCCCAGTGCCCTATGCTGGTTCACCACATTGTTCCGGGCCAGGAAGAAGGAAACATCGAGCTCCTCGAACGGTTCAAAACGGGATCCCTTGCCACCTCTGCGAAAGCCATCGCAGAATCGATCGGCTCACTCCTCGCCGACGATGGCCGCCTTTGGCGCGATCAAAAAACGCGCCTCACTCACCACGCCCGCCCCTCTGCCGCGCGTGAGGCGGCGGCATTCATCCTCTCCCAAGTCACTCGCTCATGACCTTCCTCTTCGACATCGGCAACGTTCTTCTAAAACTCCATTTTGAGCGCCTTCAGAAAACCATTTTTGGTCACTCCGAATCATCACTTCCCACCATCCTGGCTCCCATCAACGAATCTTATGAAGTAGGTGACATCACCTGCCATGAGTTCGTCTCCCGCTCTCTCGCGGCCTTGGACACCTCTCTCACCCGCGCTGAATTCATCGCAGCTTGGAACAATATCTTCTCCCTCAACGAACCGATGTGGGATGTCGCAAGAAACCTACGAAGAGACGGACACCGCCTCATCCTGTTCTCGAACACCAACACCATTCACGCGCGCCACTTCCTCGAAGAATATGAGGAGTTCTCTTTATTCGACCATCATCATTTCTCTCAGGAGATCGGCTCCAACAAACCGCACGATCACTTCTATCAAAAAGCCGTCGATCAATACCACCTCATCCCGCAAGAGACCTTCTACCTCGACGACCTCGACGCAAACATCGCCACCGGCAGACGCTTCGGCTTCCAGTCATGGCAATACGATCTTAACGATCATGAGGCCTGTCTCGACTGGCTCGCTTCTACTTTGTAGAGAATCACCTGTTCTTCGTGTCCGTTTAGATAAATCGCAGTTTCTTTCCAAATCACCGACTTGGTCAAAAAACACATCGCCGATACACTTGCTCTTCTCCGCCGATTCAAATCCCATCTTGCTTAGCTCACCTCAGCCCTCGTTTTAAACGCTCGATCTTCCACCCGCCACGTTTCTTATTTTTAACAGAATTCGTGGTTGCCCCCATCCCCGGCATCCAATTCCCACCATGGGCCTCCAATCCTCATTCGACACAAACCGAGATCACCTCAATACCGGCGCGGGAACCGGAAAACTCATCGTCGATCTCTCTGCCTTTAAAATCGGAGGCACTCCCATCGGTAAAGAACCTTGGGACGGTGACTTCTTTGCCATCTCGCTTTCTCAAGACGGAGTCTTTGAGCAGGAATCCGCCGGCTACGAACTCACCAGCAATGACGCAGTTCTCAAAAGCACCTTCATCACTCTCGAAAACTTTCAGGGGATCTTTCTCATCCAAGACCAAGTCTCCCCGCTCAGCACACAAACTACCAAAGAGAAAATCCTCACCCTCTTCGGAGCCCCTTACTGGACCGACCTCGACGACGGCGAAATCATCTTCTTCTATGAATATCAAGGCGGCTCCATCGAACTCCAATTCGAATTTCCCGACGGCCAACATCTCGGCTTCATCACTCTCATGCAAAACGGTGTCCTCTCGGATGCAGAACAACGCAAGATCTACGGCGTGACCAAGCCATGGCCGACTGAATAAAATTTCAGGAGGAAGTTTGTAACGTAGACCAGTGCTCGATCGACTATCCAATCCAACTCCACAACCTTAATCCCCTCCGCCCCTTCTCCACCACCTAGGAAGATCTCCTCTACGAAATTAGTCCGTTTCGTCGTGGCGAATACTATGCCGGTTTCCTCATCAACCGTCATCTCTTTGAAAGAGAGCCCTTTCAGGTCAATCCCGCTCTCCAAATTCCAGCATGTAGCCATCGCTTCGTAACCCGGGGCGATGGCTTGTTGCTTCGTGGCAGCGGCTTTCATCTACCACCCCATCAATCTCTGCGCCTCCGCTCCTCTGTGTGAGATCTTTACAAATGAACCTCGCTCCTCTTCTGCTCCAGCGTCCCCTTCGTCACTCCCAGCCTCTCAATCGCCCCGAGCTTCCGCACCAAATCCTGCGCCTCACCTTTTCCTCCTAAAAAGTCCCGATACCAGGTCACCAATCTCGCAGCCTGCTTCGCGTCCTCTTCCAACAACTCCACCCGAAACTTCCGCAACCCCAGCGTGATCAATTCATCCACGCTTCCCGCTCCCGTCTGAGCCCGACCATTGAAAATGGTATTCCGACACCCCACATCCGCCTTCAAAATATGCAACTGCCCCACCCGGTCCCGCAGCTGCACATTGTGTTTATCGCACGGCTTCCCGCAGTCCTTGATACTCGTCCCATCGCTCATAAACGTGCAAAAAACACAGTGCTCCATATGAAACATCGGCATGTGTTGATGCACCGTTAACTCAAACCACTCCGGAGGCGCACTCTCGATCAACTCCCCCACCTGACCTTCGTTCAAATCATACGACACCGTGAGATTCTCAAAGCCCCCGTGCTTCATCAGCAATCCTGCCGACACCTGATTCGCAACGTTCAGCGAGAAATCCGCCACCATCGGAACCCCTCTCTCTTTGAAATACGAAATTCCTCCGAGATTCCTCACTAACACCCCATCAGGCTCCGCCTTCTCCACCATCTTAAAGAACCCCGCCTCCATCGGCTTCTGAATTCGTGGCGTCGCCAAAAACACCTTCATCCCCGCCGCCCGCGCCACCTCCACCGCCTCTCGGTATTCCTTCAAATCCTCGAAATCGCAGTAAATAAAAGTCACCCCCGCCCGCACACATCCATGCACCTGGTCGAACGAGCGACACAGCACCCGCAACTCGGGTAGCGAGTCTTCCGCCTCACCCCGCTTCGGCAAAAACCTCGCCAAAGCCGCCTTCCCATCCTTCACCACCGGCTCCTCTTTCAATTCCTCAACAAGCCGACGCCTCACCCGGTTCAACTCACCCAACGCCATCATCACTTCCCCATCCAACAAATTCTGCACCATTCCCAACTGAAAACCCGTCCCGCCAAGTCTCCCCAACTGCCCCGCTAAAACCTCCTTCGTCAACGGACGATTCTCCGCCGCCACCAACATCACTTCGCTCGCCACCTGCTTCCCCCGACACTCCACCACCAGCGGCTCACCCACCTTCCCCGAAACCTGCATCAGCAACGAGTCCCCCCGTTCCTCCAACCGTCCACCCTTCCAGCTCTTCTTCACCGCCTTCTCCAACCCAGGATCACTCGTCTTCCAAAGCCCCTGCCCCGCCTTCACCCTCTTCCAGTTGATCCCCGCTCTCCGGTCAAAAAAGATCTTCCGTCCCTCCACCTTCCAAATCATTCCACCCTGCTCATCATTTCGATCTTCCCCCGCATCAAAAACAAAACCATCGCCATTATTCAGCGAAACCGCACTCGTCGCCAGTTCCACCCAACCCTCACCCATCGCCGCGATCTCTCCCGCCCAAGCCCCCCGCTTCTTCCCCCACTTCCCATGAGTCAACTTGGGATGATTCGTCCCTTCCAACCATCCGGTCGAAAGCCCCCGCGAAAACATCATCTCCAACGTGTAACGATCCTTCTCCGTGATCTCCACCTCATCGAGCGCCTTACGATACACCCGCGTCACCGCCGCGACATATTCGGGCGACTTCAAACGCCCCTCGATTTTAAAACTCGTCACCCCTGCCTTCACCAAATTCGGAATCACATCCACCGCCGCCAAATCCTGCGGACTCAAAAGATATCTCACCTCACCCATCGGCACTGTCTCCCCATCCACCACCAATTCATAGGGCATCCGACACGCCTGCGCACACTCCCCCCGGTTCGCCGAACGCTGCCCCAGACTCTCCGACGTCAAACACTGCCCCGAATACGCCACACAAAGTGCCCCGTGCACAAACACCTCCAAAGGCACCTCCCCCTTCTTCCTTATTCTTGCAATCTCTTCCACCGACATCTCCCGAGCCAAGACCGCTCGATCCAAATCCAAAAAGCCATTCACAAACGCCATCCCCTCCGGCGACGTGATCGTCATTTGTGTCGAAGCATGTAGCTCCATCTCCGGCGCAATCACCTGCACCAACTTTGCCGCCCCCAAATCCTGTACAATCACCGCATCCACCCCCGCCCGTGCCATTGTCTCAATCTGCTCAACGGCACCTTCCAACTCCGACGGAAACACCAGGGTATTAAAAGCCACAAACCCCTTCACCCCGTGCCGGTGAAGAAAGTCCATCAACTCCGGCAAATCCTCCACCTTAAAATTATCCGCCCGCATCCGAGCATTGAATTTCGGCAGCCCAAAGTAGATCGCATCCGCTCCGTTCGCCACCGCCGCACGCGCACAATCCCAATTCCCCGCCGGAGCCAATAATTCAGTCACATGTGCAGGCTAAAGTCCCATCTCTCCAAATGCCACCTTGGAGTGCGGAGGCTTGCCCCCGCACTCCAGATCTCCCAATCCCCCTCCCCAATTTCTATCCCTCCGCGCCTCTGCGCGTGCAATCCCGTCTGCATGAGCCATCACACAATCCAAACCCTCCGCTGCCCCTCTGCCCGCGCGAGCCCGCCAACAACCCAGTGCCCAAATCTAACAAATCTTCAAAATCTCGGTTTGCATCCTCAAAACTCCAACTATACTCCACCCGATATGAGCATCAAAGTTGGCGATCAAGCCCCTGATTTTTCCCTCGTCGCACTCGGCGAAGGTGGTCCCGAAGTTGTCACCCTTTCCGAACAGACCGGCGAGCAAAACATCCTCCTTCTCTTTGTCCCCATGGCCTTCACTGGTGTTTGCACCGAGGAATTCTGCGCCATTTCCGCCGGACTCGAATCCTACACCGCTCTGAACTGCAAAGTTCTCGGCATTTCCGGCGATAACCCCTTCGCGCAAGCCGCTTGGGCCGAGAAAGAAAATATCTCTCTCAAACTCCTCTCCGACTACGACCACAAAGCCACAGCGGCCTACGGAATCGCCTACGATCAATTTCTCCCGGAGAAGAACCTCATCATGGGCGGCGTGCCCAAGCGCTCCGCCTTCCTCGTCGATAAATCCGGCGTCGTCCAATACGCCCAGATCAACGACTCCCCTGGCGACCTCCCCGATTTCGACGCCATCAAGGCCAAGCTCGCCGAGCTTTCCTAGGTAGTCTCCCTCTTTTTTAGGCCCGCCCTCCCTGCCGGAGCGGCGGGCTTTCTTCTTTCAGCCCTAAGCTTCCATCCTTAAAGCTCCACTCCAAAGAAATCCCGTATCACCTCTCGATACGTCTCCTTTTTAAAGTCCGGCAACCAATCCAATTCAAACTCCCGCGGCTCAATCCACTTCGCTTGCGAAAACTCCCGCGGCTCCTGCATCAAATTGACCTCGGGCGCCCCCTCCTTCACTCGGCAAAAATAATACCTCTGCTCCTGTCCCACGAAGCGGGCCTTATGAGCTGGCTTATTCTTCATCGTCCCTGCCGGAAAATCATAGCGATACCCTCCTTTTGATCTTTCCACGACATAATGCTCCTGCTTCATCCCAATCTCTTCCTCAACCTCGCGCAACACCGCAACATCATGATCCTCCCCATCATCCACCCCTCCTTGCGGAAACTGCCACGCCCCAGGATTTAAGAGCCGTTCACAGACTAAAAGTCGCCCTTTCTCATTCACCATTAAGGCAGCCACATTCGGTCGATACTCTCCCATGCCGCCGAGACTAGTGAAATGCCTCCCCAGTTCAACCCGTAGCCATCGTGAAATCAGACTTTGACGTCTCCCTCTCCTCCACCGATATTCCCTGCACTATGAAAGCCACTCTCATCCTCCTCGCCTTTGCCTTGATCCTCCCCGCGACAGCCCAAACAACCACTCCCGGCCAACGCACCCAGGGAGAACAAAAAGAAGCTGACGAAAAAGCCCTCGAAGGCGTCAATGATGACGAAAACAAGAAGCGCCGCTGGGAGTGCAGCCTCCCGGGCGGAGAATACTCAGTCAACCTTGGCGCCATTACCTCTGTCAGCAAGCACTCCTACGTTCTCGACGGCACTCTTCTCGTCACCGAAGTCACGGTTGACACCACCGGCACCGCCCTCGCCCGCTTCTATTACATCGAGCCCATCACCAAGGACACCACCTTCAACGCCCTCGCTCGGATCCAAAAGCGGGCCAAAGAACTTCAAGGCCTCGCTCAAAACCGCTCTGGCACCAAGGCTGACGAAATGGCCCAAAAGAGTTACCCCGCCACCACCCACGCCCGCACCATCGAATTCCGCATCATGAATGAGGTCGAGCTCAACACCCTCTATGGGTCTCTCTACCGGGCCTGGAATACCGGCAAAGGCCGCACCTTCCGGATTCAGTAAATTAAAAAAGTTTTTTTCACCCCATTGAAATTTTCCAACTTGCAGATTCGTCTTAAGGACACAACATTCAAATTACGATGAAGCAACTCACTACCACCCTTTTCGCTGCCGCTCTTAGTCTCGCTCCGGCCTCACTTCTTGCTGAACCAGCCGCACCAGCCGCGGCAGAGAAAAAAGCCGAAAAAAAAGCCGATTTCGAAGTCACCGTCACCTGCAACGACCAGATGCAGTTCGATAAGAAGGCGATCGAGGTCCCAGCTGGCAAAGTCGTTAAATTGACTCTCAAAAACGTCGGGAAAGTACCCAAAATTGCCATGGGCCACAACTTTGTCCTTCTTAAAAAAGGAACAGATCTCACCGCTTGGGCCATGAAGGCCATGACCGCCAAACCCACCGATTACATGCCCACCGCCGAAGCAGACAAGAAAGCCATCATCGCCCACACCAAACTTCTCGGACCTGGTGAAGAAGATTCCATCACCTTCACTATCAAAGAAGCGGGCGACTACGAATACCTCTGCAGCTTCCCCGGTCACTTCGCTCTCATGAAGGGAAAAATCACGGCCAAGTAATCCTGATTCATTCAAAAAAGCGCGGCGCTCCCCTGAGCCCGCGCTTTTTTCGGCTCTCTGAAGTGCGGCAAATTCTTGGCCCACGAGCTGAACCAATGAAAACTGAAACCGTAAGACGCCAGAAACGCTTCACCGAATTACGATGCCGCACCCTTGATAGTTGGAGTTGCGAGCGACGCATCATCTCCAAAATTAAACTTCTCCCCGGAAAGAAAAACCTCCGCTTTATCGTGACAAACCTGCCAGGTGAAGGGGGTGAAAATGATGGAAATAAAACACACTTCCGGTCACAGGAATTTTATGAGGATTTTCACTGTGCCCAGGGCGCAATTGAGAACCCTCTCAAAGAGCAACAAATGAACCTTTTTTCGGAGCGCTTTCCCCTTTAGGCTAAGAGGCCTTTGACAACTTTCCCGTGAACGTCGGTGAGACGATAGTCGCGACCTTGAAAACGATAGGTGAGTTTCTCGTGATCGAATCCCAGAAGGTGCATCCAGGTCGCTTGCAAATCGTGGACATGCACTTTGTCACGAGCCACCGAAAATCCGAGATCGTCAGAAGCGCCATGCGTGTACCCGCCTTTCACTCCCCCACCAGCCATCACCATGGTGTAGCAATCCGGGAAATGATCACGTCCCAAGACCTTGCCTTTGGCCGTCCGCCCTTCACGGAACGGCGTCCGTCCGAATTCTCCTCCGAGAATAATGAGAGTGTCTTCAAAAAGACCACGCTCCTTGAGATCATTGATCAATGCCGCCACCGGCTTGTCCATCGTCGAGCATTTCTTGGTCAAGCCATCGCGAATATCTTCTGCAGGATTGGTGCCGTGAAAATCCCAGCCCCAGTCAAAGAGCTGCACAAAACGCACCCCATCTTCCGCCAGACGCCGGGCCAACAAGCAGTTGTTTGCGAAACTCGAGGCGCCGGGCTGCGCGCCGTAGGACTCCAGGGTTTTCTTGGATTCCTTGGAAATATCCATCACCTCGGGCACCGCCATCTGCATGCGGAACGCCAATTCGTATTGAGCCATGCGGGTCAGGGTTTCCGGATGGGCGAAATCTTTTGAAGCCGCTTCATTCAGATCACGCAGAGCATCTAAACTGGTTCGACGAAGACTGCGATCCATCCCTGGAGGGTCGGTCACGTAGAGAACAGGATCTCCTTTCGAGCGACACTGCACGCCCTGGTAAACGGAAGGAATAAAGCCCGAACCAAAGGAGCTCTTACCGCCATTGGGTTGGACACCGCTCGAGATCAGAACGACATAACCCGGCAGGTTTTGATTCTCGGAACCAAGCCCGTAGGTCGTCCAAGCTCCGAAGGTTGGACGTCCTGGCTGCTGGAATCCGGTGTGCACAAAGAGCTCGGCCGGAGCATGATTGAAATGATCGGTGGTCATCGAATTGATGATACACAAGTCGTCGGCAACGCCGTGCAAATGCGGAATCGCGTCGGACATCCAGAGGCCGTTTTTCCCATACTGCTTGAAGGTTCGGGGGCTCCCCATCAACTTGGGAGTTCCAGAAGTGAAGGCAAATTTTTTCCCTTTGATATACTCGTCCGGGCATTCCTGACCGTCGCGCTTCACCAACTCCGGTTTATGATCCCACATGTCGAGATGAGGCGGTGAGCCGGTGAGATGCAAATAGATCACGCGTTTCGCTTTGGCCGCGAAGGGTGGCAGTTTGGGGAGCAGCGGATTACCGGGGGCTTCCAAAGCGTAGGCATCTGTCGCCAGCATATCGCTAAGAGCCACCCCACCGAGACCCATCGAACATTGTTTAAAGAAATGTCTCCGGGTTTTGTATTGGAGACTTTCGAGCTGTGGATTCATCTGATTGAAAAATGGTTTGAGAATTTGGAAAGGCCTTTAGCGTTTCATCAAGGTTTCATCGAGATTGAGGAGGATGTTTCCGACGACGGTCAAGGTCGCGAGATCAACGACATCCGCTCCCTCGGGAACCGGGCCGATTGGGTTCGTTGCCATTTCTTTGGCAAGCTTCGCATCGGAGGCGTATCTGGCACGAGTTGCATCGTAGAGGGACAAGAGGCGAGCGGTCTCCACTCTCTTCGGAGGACGCGAAAGACAGAGGCTGAAACCATGCTCCAGTTTTGCGGCGACTGTTCCGCTCTGGCTCGCCATCCGCCGGGCGAGCGCTTGCGCGGCTTCGATGTAGACCGGATCATTCAAGGTCACGAGCGCCTGAAGCGGAGTGTTCGTGCTCCCCCGCCGGACCGTGCAGACTTCGCGGTTTGGCGCACCAAACGTCGCCATCGAAGGGTAAGGACTGGAGCGACGCCAACTCGTGTAGACTCCGCGCCGGAACTTATCTTCGCCGGGACTCGTCTTCCAATCCGTCCCCCCACCGAAGGCCGCTTTAAGACCAAGATTGGGCTGCGGAGGGCGCACCGGGACGCCATACATCTTTGAACTCAACAAACCGGACACCGCAAGGGCTTGATCCCGGATCATTTCGGCAGTGAGCCTGACCCGGGGACCACGGGCGACAAGACGATTGTCAGGATCGCGAGCGGCCATTTCATCCGAGACATGTGAGTTCTGTCGATAGGTGGAAGAGGTCACCAGGAGACGAAGAAATTTCTTCACCTCCCATCCCCCATCCATGAATTCGAGAGCCAGCCAATCCAAGAGCTTGGGATGTGAAGGCCGCTCCCCTTGCGACCCAAATTCCTCACTCGTCAGAACGATTCCTACTCCAAATAAATTCTCCCAAAAACGATTCGCAACCACGCGGGCGGTCAGGGGATTATCTTCCCTCACCAACCACTTTGCCATCGCGAGACGATCGGGTGCCACCCCTTCGGGAAGCGAACCGAATGCCGCAGGCACTCCGGCAGAAACCTCCTCACCCAAGCTCTGATAGCTTCCACGAAGTTGAATGTGGGTCTTACGATGTTTGGCCTGGGGCAACTCACGCATCACGGGAACCGAAGTCAGAGGTTTGAGCTCTCCCAGTTGTTTCTTAAGACCCGCCAACTTCTTCTTAAGGGAGATCGCCTCAGGATTCGATTTCCCATAGAAACCGGCAATCTCGGCCTTCTCAGCATCGCTGCGCTGCGAGGCCGGTTTATTCAAAATGGTGACTATTGAAGCTGGCACTGCGACGGAAGGTTCCGATGAATCCGTGACAGAGACACGGAAGCGACCCAGAGGATGATCAGGATACCGCTGGAGCAATTTTAGACTCAACTCGCTTCCATCCAGCGGTTCTTTAATTTCCACCACGATATGGTGATCCTGACCCAGCGCGCCACCAACCGCCCATCCGGAGTCCTTGCCAGCATTACCGTCGATGGCCGCTGCAGCTCCGAACTTACTCTGAGCGTAAGTCGAAGTGGCTTTTGAAAATGAAGCCTTGGTCTTGCCCGCACTGAGTTCGATCTCGTTGATCACAAAATTACCCGTTCTCCCGGGACCACCACTTTTTAACTTATCATAGGTCAAGGCCTCGATCTTGATCGCCGTGATTTTCTTCAACTTACTGGATGCGGTAATCGTGTAATCATCGCTACTGGCCGTTTTTCCGCTCACCAATAGAGAGCCATCCGACCCCGCCTTGAAGGTCGCACCGGAGCTCGCCATCATCTTGGTGGGCCTTAGCACCTGCCATTGTCTGGCGCTCGCCTTCAAATCCGATTCCCATTTCGCCATTGCCTTGGGGTCGTGCTTCCCTGGAACAAGCGCCTCTTTTTCAAGCGCCGCGATCTCCGCCGTAATCGCCGCCCGGTCATCGTTCTTATCGCCCATCACTTGAATGATCGGGGATTCATTTCGGCGGTCCGCATCCTCCGATTGATTGAAGATCGCGAACATTTGAAAATACTCGGCATGGGTAATGGGATCATACTTATGGGTATGACACTGGGCACAGGCTGCCGTCGTTCCCATCCAGGTCGCCATCGTCGTATTGACACGATCAACCACCGCAACATTGCGAAACTCCTCGTCACTGGTTCCTCCTTCGTTGTTCGTCTTAGTGTTCCGATGGAAGGCCGTCGCGATGAGCTGCTCCTCGGTCGGATTTGGAAGCAAATCTCCGGCAATCTGCTCGATGGTAAATTGATCAAAAGGCATGTTGGCATTGAACGCCCGAACCACCCAATCTCGGTAGGCCCAAATTGTCCGCCCGGGGTCGTCCGCATAGCCCGCCGAATCCGCATACCGCGCCAAATCCAACCACATCCGCGCCCAATGTTCCCCAAAAGCGGGTTTGGCCAGCAGTCGATCGACCAGTTTCCCATAAGCGTCATCGCTCTGATCGGCAATAAAGGCATCCACTTCCTCCTTCGTTGGAGGCAGCCCGGTCAAATCCAATGAGACACGGCGAATCAAAGTGTAGCGATCCGTTTCCTGACTCGGAGAAAGCCCTTCCTTATTCAAACGATCCAGAATGAAGGCATCGATCGGGCTTCGCACACTCCATGTTTGATCCGCGACTTCCGGAACTTCCGAACGAACTGGTTTCGTGTAGGACCAATGGACTTCATAATCGCCCCCCTCCTCGATCCACTGCTTGAAGAGGTCGATTTGCTCCTTAGTGAAACGCTTCGCCTTCCCTGGAGGAGGCATCATCTCATCTTCATCGTCCGTGATGATGCGGTAGATCAGTTCACTATCCTCAATGTTACCCGGCACGATGGCGGCAAAGCCCTTGCGTTCTCTTAAGGCACCCTCACGGGTATCGAGGCGGAGCTTCGCTTTCCGATCCCCTTCGTCCGGGCCGTGGCAGCGGTAACAGCGGTTGGACAACAAGGGGCGGATATCTTCGTTGAAGCTTACTTTCGCGCTGACGGCGGGAAAACAGAGAAAAAGGACGAGAAAGGAGCGGTAAAGCATCAGAAATTAGTTCGGCAAGGTATAGCTCATGGATACGGCCATCGAGAGCGGAAAATTGCGCCGATCTCAAAAACTAGCCTCTTGCGCATCACGGGCAATGAAAGAGCCATTACATACCAAGCGCTCTATTTCCTTTCGTCATCCATGAGGTAGTCCAACGAGAATTTGCTTTTAGATCGCGTGAGGAATTGATCCAGCACAGGCGAATAGGTTTGAACGTCGATGATGTCCTTGTCAGGTCGGAACGTCATGATCCGCAAGAAGCCGCTTCCCGCCTTAATTTCGGGGATGTCCCAATACCAGTAGTCTGCCTGAACCTGATGCACGATATTCCCATTCTTGCCGTTACTGGTTAGTCGGTTCTCCATGTTATGCCCGGAAAGGACCAAGAAGATGTTCTTGTGGCGGCTGACGAATTTCTCCCAAGTTGATTCTCCTGAGTTACCTTCTATCGAATAATTGGCAAGATCTGCCCGTTGTCCCTTTTTACTCGTGAGATAGCCATGTGTGACCACAATAGTCCGGTATCCAGGATGGGCCGCAACAACTCCGTTTGCCCATGCCAGGGTTTCATCCCGGGGCTTAAACTCTAGGGTGAGGATCAGGAACTTCATTCCTCCCTCTCGCAGATAGACGTAGTAGTTCTCAATCTTCCCCTCTTCTCGAAAATGGAGCTTCTTCTCCGTTCCGAAATGCGGGTCATACAGAGGGTTATCTAAGAAACGCGAAGGAGGAAAATAGGAACTAAAATGGCTTTTGCGGGATTGGCTGGTTGTTCGGCGTTCTGGTGAATATCCCATGTCATGGTTTCCCGAACACAAAACGTAGGGGACATGGTTATCAATAGTCTTGAAAGCGGTATCCGCTATCCGCCATTCCTCATCGTGTTCGGTCTGGGTGATGTCTCCCACATGCACCGCCATAACGATATTCATCTTCTCCTTGTATTCCTTGATCCATTCGGTCTGCTTGAAAAAGCAGGAGCGCTGATCACCGATGATTGGCCAGTGTTTCTGCGTCTCTTTGTGCCTGGTATCTGCGTAACCTTGAGTGTCAGGCAAAACGATCAGGGTGAAAGAACTCGAATCGCTCAAGGACTCCTTATTTAGAGGAGCCTCCCCTCCTTCGACGTCATCAGCTTGAACGCGGGACTCGCTGCCTTGACCGAAGAGCGGAGCGGTTTGGCAAACTGTCGACCCAGGTTCGATTCCCTCTCGGAGAACCATACCCAAACCCTTGTTGTCATTGATAAATAAGGGCTGCAAGGCTGATGTGGGGCTAAGTCCTCCAAATGACGTTTGCTCCAATTCGGTCCTATTCGCGCTTATTTGTGTGACTTTTGTGTGAATAATGTGTGACGCGTGACAGAGGATCTTCACACAAATGGGGCTGGCGGGACTGGTGACAGCGTGTGCTTGTGCAATGACCGCTTGAAGATCAGCCCCGTCTCTCCGTTCCATCTCGAGCCAATAGCAGGTTTTCCGAAGTCGTGGTGTTACAGCCCGTTTTTCTTTGCGTGTGTCCAGCTTGCCCGGGTCGATGATCCAGGCCTGGTTTTTAACCAAGGGGGTGATTGAATGACTCGGCGGGTTTATTTTTCCCTCTGAGCCACAAGACGAAAGCAGAGCGCAGACAATTAAGAAGATCCTTTGCATCAGGCAACGCATAGAGAATTTGACAGGGAAGAGAAAGCTAGGATTAAGAATGCCCCTCGGGTGGTGTGATTCTTTGTAGCCATTCCCGCCCTTTCTCCGCCCCTCAGGCGCTCCACCCAGAAAGCAAACTCCTAAGCTGCTCGATTGCAGGCTGTCTCCACTTAAAACGGGGAGATCGCGGGGCTGCTGTTGTCAGACTCTACACCAGCTCCGGGATCGGACTCGCATTCGTGATGATGCTGTGGACGTCGCGCGGCAAGCTCTCCATCACGCGCACATCTCCAAGGTCGAGGAGGGTGTGCATGATTGTGCCGATTAGGTTCTCGGTGGTCACCGCATTCGAGGCCGGCTCGCCGGCGTCCGAGGTGGATTCACCGATCACTTGCCCCATTTTGAGTCCGCCGCCCGAGAGCATGAGAGGAGCGAGTCGCCCCCAGTGATTGCGTCCGCCATTCGCGGCGAGTTTGGGAGTGCGACCCATCTCTCCGCAGCACACAAGGAGAATTTTGTCGCTCAGTCCGCGTTCATGGACGTCGTCGAGGAATGCGGAGACTGCGTGATCGAAGGGGGCCCCGACGTAGGCCATTCCTTCGGCCACTCCGGCGTTGTTCTTGTCGGAGTGGAAGTCCCACACGAAGTTGGTGGTCACGGTTACGAAGCCTGCACCGCGTTCGCAAAGACGGCGTGCCATCAGCATGAGTTTTCCGAGAGACTGTCCATGATCACGGTAGTTCTTGTGGTTATTCCACAACTTGCTGATCGAATTTGGATTCACTAGGGGAGCGGTGTCGTAGCGGGCGAGAGTGCGCGGGTCTTCCTTGGAGAGATCGAAGGCATCCGAGATCCCTCCCATGATCATTTCAACCGCCTGTTGTTGGAGTTTGCCGAGTCCCTCTGCGGCACCGCCATCGACTGCACGCTTGAGGTTGTCGATCTTGTTGAGGAGGTACATGCGATCTTCGAGCCGCCTGCGCGACATCCACATCGTCATGTCATTCTGCAGCCCATTCTTGCCACTGCCGGGAGCAAAGGGCGCGTAGCCCGATCCCACTGTTCCACTGGCTAGGAAGTTTCCGAAATTTTTCACGCGCTCCTGGGCAGCGGGATCAACTGCCCGGGGGAAAAGCGCAATGTTGCGGGGCATGCCAGTGCTCGGAACATTGGCCCCGGCCACCCGGGCATAGAGCGCGCCCATGTTAGCATTCAAAGTGTCCTTGCCGACGATCGGCTTGATGTCGTGGTTGCCATTGCCCGTGGTGTAGGAACGCACGACTGCCATGCGATGCGCTTGCTTCGCGAGTTTCTGAAAGGTGCCGCCGAAGGTGACTCCAGGAAGCGTGGTTTTCACTTCGCCGGTGGCGCTGCGAATCTCTGACGGCGCATCCATCTTGGGATCGAAAGTTTCCTGCTGGGGCGGTCCGCCGTGCATGAAAAGAAAGACGACCGCCTTGTCTTTGACGGGGAGACCCGCTTGCGCTGCCGCAGCTTTCCAACCGAGGAGTTGCGGGAGTGTCAGCCCACCGAGTCCCAACCCACCGACCCGCAGGAAAGAGCGGCGACTGTAGGGGCTGGAATCAGAAAAGGTGATCATTTCGCCGGTGTTTCGGTTACAAGGGAGGCAGGCAGGAGAAAGGGGGGGACATGGCCAACCACTAGCGCTCCTACTTCTTCTTGCTGCCCGGCTTTGGGAAGTCCTGATTCTCTTCGAGGTCCGCCGCGGTGATCTTGTCGGAGGGCA
>JAPKDJ010000105.1 GCA_026421245.1 Akkermansiaceae bacterium
GTGGATCTGGTCTTCGGTGAAGAGACTGTAGCTGGCGGGAGCGCTGTGCGGTGGTGAGGATTACGGGGGACGAACGGCCCCACTTTATTGTGCCGAATCGATATCCGGGGAAATGATTTACTGGCAAGTCTTGCTGGGTTGCATTTTTGGGATTCGAGCTAACTGGTAATTTCATGAAGATCAGTGACGCTTTGAGAGATAAGATCATCCGGATGGCTTGGGAGGATCGGACGACCTTTGATGAGATCGAGAAGAAGACAGGGCTCCGGGAGGCGGAGGTCATCAAGGTGATGCGGGGCAGTCTGAAGGCGTCGAGCTTTCGGTGCTGGCGGAAGCGGGTGAGTGGGAGGGTGACGAAGCACCAGGCGCTCTTTCGGCAGAGCCGGGATGACTTGAAGAAGGGGTGGAAACAGAGTGAGTTGTTAGAGTGAGGCAAGGAGGGATTCGGCGGTTTGTTTGCCGGAGATAATGGCGCCTTCGATGGAGGCGGTGGTGTTGTGGTCGCCGCAGATCCAAGTGTTATTGAGCTTAAGGGAACCGGGGGATTTGTGGCCGGGTTTTTGCTCGGGGAGGGCGTGGCGGATGTGGTCGGTGCGGAGGTGGCGGTAGTTTTTGGCAGCTGGGCCGAACCAGGTCTGGAGTTCGGCTATGACGAGGGCGGCTAGGTTTTCATTTTGGTGGAGTCCTAGGACTGAGACGGAGAGGAGGGCTTGTCCGGTGGGCGCGTAGCTAGGTGCGACGTTTGAGAGGATGGCGATGTTATTAATGAGGCCTTTGCCAGTGCCGTTGAGGGCGATGATGGGGTCGGGGAAGGGGGCTTTTTCGGTGGTGAAGTAGAGGCTGGTGACGGCGCGCCAGGTGGGGGATTGGGCTTGGAAGGCGGGGAGAAGTTTTGCGGTCTGGTGGGCGTCGGTGGCGAGGATGAGGTGGCTGGCGGTGAGGGTTTCTCCGGTGTTGAGTGTGACTTGTTTTCCGTGGATCGAAGTGACGGGTGAGTTGAGGCGGATGGTGTCGGCGGGGAGTTGGTCGACGAGTTGCTGGGGGATGCCTTGCATGCCGGCGGCGGGGAGGGTGGCGCTGCCTTGGGTAAACATGCGGAAGGTGAACTCGAACATGCGACTGGAGGTTCGGAGGTCGTTTTCGAGGAAGATGCCGCCGTAGAAGGAGCGGAAGAAGGTGTCGATGATTCGGGGGGAGAAGCCGAAGTTTTTGAGGAAGCTTTCGGTGGTTTGGTCTGGGGATTTAGAGGTGCTGTGCAGGATCTTGAAGCGGAGGAGGGCGACGCGGAGTTTGTCGGCGAGGGTGCCGATGGGAGCGAGGGCGCTGCGTAGAACAGAGGCGGGGCGGCGGAAGACGTCCATGACGGGGTGGAGTTTTTCGCCATCGAAGATGAGGGCGCCAGGCTCGAAGGGTTTGAGATCGAGGGCGGGGAGGTCGAGGAGTTTTCCGGCTTCGGGGTAGGCATCGAGGTAGACTTGGAAGCCTCGGTCGAGGAGGAAGCCGTCGAGTTCATCGGTGCGGACGCGGCCGCCGATGCCATCGGAGGCTTCGAGGATTTGGACGGGGATTCCTTTTTTGTGAAGGTAGAGGGCGCAGGAGAGGCCCGAAAGACCGGCGCCGATGATGAGGACGGGTTGCATTTGGAGTTGTGAGTTATGAAGAATAAATTATGAGGGGCTTTGAGGTTGTTGTTGGAAGTAGGATTCGGGGGCGAAGGTGTTCGTGCTGCGGTGGGTCTCGGCGGCGACTAGGGAGCCTACGACGGCTCCGCGGTGGCAGCTGTCGCCTCCGACTTTTGCGTTGGCGATGACGGCGGCTTCGAAGTTGTCGTGATATTTCCAGGCGAGGTAAAGAGAGGCGGGGAAGGATTGGTCGATGTAGCAGGCAGGGCTGAGGCGCTGGCCGATGATGATTCGATCTGGCTGGCGTGACCAGTCGGTAGCTTTTCGGGTGGAGAACCAGTCGCCGGCGCAGGACATGAGTGCGTCGAGGAGTGGGGTGCCGTCGGCGATGGTTTGGAGGAGGCGGGTGAGGCAGTCGGCAGCGCGGAGGACGTTCGAATGTCGGTGGGTGAGTGTGACGTGGTCTTTTGCGGTCTGGCGGTGGTCGCCCTCGGGGAGTGCGGCGAGTAGGGAGGTGACGGTGGCGAGGCCTCCGATATGCTCATCGGAGATACCGCATTTTAGGATCTTTTTTCCGGAGGCATAGCGGTTGAAGAAGGCGCGATGATATTCTTCGACGTAGGTGTCGCGGTGCCAGTCGGGCGTGCGCATGAGCTGGACATAAAGTTCGGCCCAGCGGGTGGGGTCGTATGAGCCGTGGGATTTTACTTGCTCGTGGAGGGCGCGGGCGAGCTGGAAGTTGACGGTATTTTCTCCGGCGAGGAGGTTTTGGTGGTAGTGGATATCTCGCTGGCCCCAGAAGCGGGCTTGGTCGTGGAGGATGTCGGCTTGCTCGTTGACGGGGTCGTATTGGGAGCGCCAGAGGATGCTGTCGGGGTGATGCGGGAGAGGGGCGAGGAAAGTGGTCAGGTCTGGGTAGTCGCGGTCGAGGGCATCTCGATTGTAGTACCAGTGGACGGGCATTGCGAAGGCGTCGGCTAGGAGAGAGCCGTGGTGAGCTGCTTCGTGAATCGTCATCAGAGACGATGACGCGGGAATGGAATTTGTCTCAGGAATTCTTTGGGAGCTTCTGGAGTTTTTCGAGGTAGGCGTTTTTTGGGGCGGGTTTTTCGGGGGAGGGTTTTGTTTCTAACATTCCTGAGGTGCGGGCAGAGCTGGTGGCGATGAGTTCTTCGATGACTTGGGCTTCAGGGAGGTTCTTCCAGTATTTCTTGGGCATCTCGGCTTGCATCGCTTTGACCTTGAGGCGGGCGGGGTTAAAGATGCTGCGGTAGTAGGTGCGCCAGAGTTCGTCTTGGGCGTCGGAGTCCGGGGCTTGGGATTGATCGACGCCTTCGGTGAAGTGGATTTTTTTGCCATCCCAGTGGACGGATTGGTCGGGGGTGAGGATAGACCAGTCCATGCCGGCGAAGCGCTTCTTGAAGAAGGGGGTGGCGAGAGGGACGATGAGGTGGTCGGGCTCGAACCAAGCGACGAATTGTTCGCGGTCGTTCGAGGGGTCGCTGACCTTTCGGAAGCGGACGAAGGCGTGCATTTTATGGATGTCGCGGCTGATGTGTTTCGCCATGGCGCGGAGGGCGAAGACATCGGGGTCGGTGGGGAGTGAGAGGAGATGTGTTTCGCCGTGGGTGAGTCGCCAGAGGAGGTTGTAGAGGTGGGGCCATTGGTTGCCGGTGCGGTGGGCGGCGGCGGTGCTGGCGAGGTCGAGGAAGTGTTTTGGGACGTGGGGGATTTGGGCAGTTGTTTTTGGGAAGGTGGGTTGCTCTGTGAAGAGGGATGATTGGTCTGGGGATTGCCATAGGATTTCTGACGGAAGGACTTTGGATTGGAGGAGCAGGCGGGTTAGAGAGCGCCAGGTTTGGAAGGAGGTGGGGTTTTGGAGGGTGAACATGGGGGGCGGGCTTGGTGAAGGTGTTAAACCACGGATGGATGGGATTAATGGAATAGGGAGCTTGGTTTTGCGGGGTAAACACCAAACATTTAATATCTAACACTTAAATTTGAACTGTTTCGTCGGTGGGTTTGCAAAGTTAAGTGGCGAGGCATCGCGGATCCTTGGTTGGGGACGAAGGGCGAGACACCCACGCTCCAAATTTTGGTTAGAATTCGCCGGCTAGGACTTCGGTTTTTGGGACTAGGATGGGGAGGTTGAGTTCGAGTTGTTCTGGGGGTGGGGCGTGGAGGGCTCTTATTTTTTTGGAGTCGATTTCTAGGTTGGCGGGTTGGTGGTCGCTGGTGATGATGAAGGGGAGGCTTTTTTTGAGGTTTACACGCATTTTGATGAGGTCGGTGAGGCGGATGGCGCTGTGGCGGCGGATGGAGATGATGCGCTGGGCATTCCTGACTCCTAGACCGGGAATGCGGACGAGGAGTTCTAGGGGAGCGCGATTGATGTCGAGGGGGAAGGTGCCGCGGTTGCGGAGGGCCCAGGAGAGCTTGGGGTCGATGTCGAGATCGAGGTTTGGATTGTCCTTGGTAGTGATCTCGTGGACGTCGTAACCGTAGAAGCGCATGAGCCAGTCGGCTTGGTAGAGGCGATGCTCGCGGACGAGCGGCGGGGCTTGGAGGGGGAGACGGGCGGAGGAGTCAGGGATGGGGCTGAAGGCGGAGTAGTAAACGCGGCGGAGCTTGAAGTTTGAGTAGAGGTCGCCGGCGCGGCGGAGGAAGTGGGAGTCGTCTGAGGGGTCGACGCCGACGATCATTTGGGTGGATTGACTGTTAGCGAATTTTGGTTTTTTGCGGCTCTTCTCGGCTTTGGATTCGGCGATTTTGATGCCGATGTTCTGCATGGCTTCGCGGGTGCGAGTGACGTTTTTTTCGGGGGCAAGATGGTCGAGGGATTTTTGTTGGGGGAGCTCGATGTTGATGGAGATGCGGTCGGCGTATTTCCCGGCTTCCGCGATGAGGTCGTCGGATGCCTCGGGGATGGTTTTGAGATGGATGTAGCCGCGGAAGTGGTGGACTTCGCGGAGGGTTTTGGCGACTTGGATGACTTGCTCCATGGTGAAGTCAGCGCTGCGGACGATGCCGGAGCTGAGGAAGAGCCCTTCGATGTAGTTCCGTTTGTAGAAATCGAGGGTGAGAGTGATGACTTCTTCGGGGGTGAAGCGAGCACGGCGGACGTTGCTGGAGCGACGGTTGATGCAGTAGTGGCAGTCGTAGAGGCAGACGTTGGTGAGGAGGACTTTCAGGAGAGAGACGCAGCGGCCATCGGGGGTGTAGGAGTGGCAGATGCCGGCTCCGCCGGTGGAGCCGACGCCTTTTCCGGAGGAGGAGTCTTTTCGGGCAGCGCCTGAGCTGGCGCAAGAGGCGTCGTATTTAGCGGCGTCTGCGAGGATTTCGAGTTTCTTTAGAGTGTTTATGTGAACAGTGTGTTCTAATGAGTTGTTTTTTCAAGTGGATTTAAGAAGTGTTAGAATCCAAGGTGGAGGAAGGGCGGGGAATGATGTGAATGGGGTTAATCTTAGTTGAGGGACCTAGACTAGAAGGATATCCGCTGAAAACGCTGAAGGTTGAGGGGATTGGATGGGAATAGAGTGACCACGAAAATTACTAAATCGACGAAACTGGATTATTGGGTGGCTTACGGAGAGGCAGCGGAGGGTTGTGGGGCTTCCTTCTTCGAGAGGCTCCGGCGCGACAAGTTGTTTTGGGAAGGCTGACCACCGAGAACGCTGAGGCTTAGATGAGGGGAGGGGCACGGAATATGTAAGTTTGAATTACTTGGTTGGTGAGGGGAGAGATTTGTAGATTGGGGTGGACAGGTTGGGGAATGGGGTGACTTTCCGGCGATGGAAATTTCTTTGGTTTATCCTCATCAGTTGTTTGCCGAGCATCCGGCTTTGGAGGCGGGGAGGCGGGTTTTTGTTTTGGAGGATCCGCTTTTTTTTGGGACGGATTCGGAGCAGCCGCTACGGTTTCATGCGAAGAAGTTGATGCTGCATCGGGCGTCGATGAGGCGGTTTGCGGAGGGGTTGGAGGATTTTTATGAGGTGACTTATGTGGAGTTACCGGAGGGAGCTTTTCGGTCGGATGAGTTGCTGGAACGGATTCTGCCGAAGGAGGTGACTCGGGTTGTTTGTGTGGATCCTACGGATTATCTACTGGAGAGACGGTTGAGGCGGTTTTGTGAGAAGAGAGGGATTGATTTGGAGTTGGTGGAGTCGCCGATGTTTGTGACGCCGGATGAATGGATGGAGGAGACGATGGACGGGATGAAGAAGCCGTTTATGAAGACGTTTTATGAGGGGCAGCGTAAGCGGATGGATGTGCTGATGGACGACGGCAAACCGGAGGGAGGGAAGTATTCCTTTGATGCGGATAACCGGAAGAAGTTGCCGAAGGGGGTGGCGGTACCGGAGGCTTATGGGCCGCCGGTGCACGAGGAGGTGAAGGAGGCTGAGGCTTGGGTATGGGATCGTTTCCCGAAGGCGCTGGGGCAGACTCATGGGTTCCAGTATGGGATTTGCCGAGAGGATGCTTTTGAGGCGCTGGAGCTATTTCTTAAGGAGCGCTTTGGCTTGTTTGGAGATTACGAGGATGCGATTTCGATGAGTCATCGGGTGGCATTTCACTCGGTGCTGACGCCGTATTTAAATATCGGGTTGATCACGCCGCAGGAGGTGGTTGATCGAGCGTTGGAGTTCGCGGGGGAGAGTGAGGCGATTCCGCTGAATTCGCTGGAGGGTTTTGTGCGCCAAATTATCGGGTGGCGGGAGTTCATGCGGATCATTTATCTCCGGCATGGGGTGATGGAGCGGAAGGAGAATTTTTGGGGCTTCACGCGGAAGATGCCGCAGTCGTTTTATGATGGGACGACGGGGGTGGAACCGATCGATCATGTGATTCAGGTTCTGCATGAGGATGGGTATTGTCATCACATCGAGCGGCTGATGGTGTTGGGGAATTTTATGATGCTGTGTCGGATCGATCCGGATGAAGTTTACCGCTGGTTCATGGAGTTTTTTATCGATGCCTACGACTGGGTGATGGTGCCGAATGTGTATGGAATGAGCCAGTTTGCTGATGGGGGGATTTTTGCGACGAAGCCGTATCTCTCGGGGTCGAATTATATCCGTAAGATGTCGGACTTTAAGAAGGGGGAATGGTGCGAGGTTTGGGACGGGCTTTTTTGGATCTTTGTGGAGGATCACAAGGAGTTCTTCCTGAAGAATTATCGCATGGCGCAGATGGCGCGGTTGCATGATCGGATGGATGAGGAGAAGAGGGCGCTGCACCGGAGGAATGCGGAGGGGTTCTTGGCGCGGCTTTGAGGCCCTCCCTCCAAAAGCAAATTTCTAGCAATAACCACAAGATGGGTTTGCGCTTTGCTAGGTCCTATTTCGAGTTACTTGCGACAGGAAGTGAAACCAAGCAAGGCGCTGCATGAGCTGCCGGATAATTCGGCGAAATCATCGCTGATCGCCAGCCGCCCAGATGGCCTTAATAGTCTCTTCCTGTCGCTGTCCCTTGGGCGGTTTCATACTGGCCGTGTAGTGTTGGAAGCGACGCAGTGGCAGTTGGAAGTAACCATTGGGATCTGTCTTGCGGATCCAGTTGTAAGCGTACTTGAGCCATTCGTTGCGATACTTCTCCGGCTGTTTCGTGAACCAGCCGATCTCGTCCCAGCCCCAGACATGGATTTTATCCGTTGCACGATACTCGCCTCCGTGATCCGAGCTGCCGAAATTATCAAGTTCAACAATGTAGGGAAGAGCTTTGCAGGGCCAGCCGCTGGGAGTTAGTCCACCTTTGCTTCGACCGTAAATCGAATCGCTGAAGCTCTTTTCCAGAACAGCCTGGTGGGGCTTGCCCTTGACCGATTTTGGCCGTGAGGGAAAGGAGTGGAGATCAAACATGAGTTCGCCCTCGTGGACGATGCCGCCACTTGGAGTATGGGCGTCGGCAAGGACGAGATGACGCCGCGCATGTTTCCCGGCATATTTACGAATACGCTTCATCATGTCTCGCCAGTGTGTGTGATCTCTGTCGCGGTCATCCATGATTTCGACCTGGCCAAAGTGAATGGCTTCGAGACCCATATCAATCCAGCGTTTCCCCACATAAAAAAACCACATGCGGGTCTCCAGGCGGCTCATGTCCGGAACCGAAGCACCCTTGCTCCAGTGATCGACGCGACGCCGGAAGGAATAAAGCATATCCTTGTAACGGAAATTTCGCGCTTCCGGCTTGAGACCGAACTCATTGAACACGGAGGCAGGAATCGCGACATTGTCGACATCGGTGGTGACAATTTCGAAGATAGCGCCCTGGAGGATGATGTCAGGATCCATGGCATGAATCCGTTTGACGAATGGTTCACCCTTCCTGACCAGGGCATCGATCCGCGATTCATTTCCCCACATCCAAATGACACGTCCGGCGAACTTCACTCCAGTATTCTTCATCATACGCAAATCATCTCCCAAAGTATAGTGAAGCAGAGAGGCGACGGTGGCACTACGAGCGAGGTAGTTCTCGAGGACTGAGCGGGAGATTTTTCCATCGAAACGATAGTCGAGTTTTTTGATCGTCTGTGGGGCGGCCACTGTCTCAGCACCGGACAAGGAAACCATGATGGAGGAGAAGAGCAGCGCCAGAAGCACAGTTGGTATCGTGAGAGGTATCATGAGCCTTGATTTAATGTGCTGAAAGACGCGAAGCGCATCGTGCAAATACTTCAGCCAGATTAGTTTTGTCACCGTGCGCTTATTCTTCAATTCGATACTTTATCTCTGTCTTTCAAAGACGGCTTCAACCTTCTCCCGGTAAAAGAAAATTCCTAACAGTTAGTGAAGGTGCCGGAAGGTGCCGGGCTGGCTAAAGTGGTCGTCGAAGGAGGCTGCGGAAGGGATCTTGCGCGACTTGATCATGACAAAGGAGAGGGCATCGACGTAGGACCAGTGCTTGTCCTGGAAATCCCGGAGCCAGGAAAGGGTGAGGTTTCGCTCCTCTGGCGAAGGGGAGAGATGGCGCACGATGGGGTTTTCGAGAAGGTCGCGCATAATCTGTTCGCGCTTTGGAACAGACCTTACAAAGTAGGCGTGGGTTTCGGCGAAAATGTGATCGGTGATGGCGAGAGTTTCCCGTCGGCGAAAGAATTCCTGCATCAGGAATTTTGCGCGAGCGTGGTTCGCATCGCGTTCGTTGCGGAAGGCGATCCAGAAGGAGGTATCGACAAAGATCATTCCTCGTATGAGCCGTAGATTTGGGAATCAGAGGTCACAGAAGCGTCAGAGGAGCCATGAAATGAGGGGGCCACGACCGTGTCTTCCAGGAGGGGATTGTGATCCCAGTCTGTTGTTTTTGGATTCATTTGGGTATCAATGAGGTTGCGGATTTGGCCGGCCATTGAGAGGCCCGTGAGCTTGGTTTGTTCTGTTAGAAAGGCTCTCTGCTGTTCTGAAAGATGGATTTGAGTGCGAATGAGTTCTTTCTGGAGATGAGAGTCTTCCTCAGTCTGGGCTTGGGCTTCCAGTCCTCCGTAGGGAGCGAAGTCTTTCCGCCAAACAGAGGCTTCTGGTTCATCTTTCTCATTTGAGGGCATATACACACCTACATCTAGACTCTATAAAAGAAAAGAAGAAACATTCAGAAACC
>JAPKDJ010000106.1 GCA_026421245.1 Akkermansiaceae bacterium
ACGGGGCCTTTGCGTGCGCCGTTTTGCGCGTAGAACCAGGAGTTGTTGGGAGTCGTATTCATAGTTAAAGTTGGTTCGCTGCGTCTAGAATGAGACGCTCGGTAGTTTCCCAATCGATGCACTGGTCGGTGATAGATTGTCCGTAGGTCAGTTGATCGAGGGGTTGGGGGAACTTTTGATTTCCGGCGACGAAGTGGCTTTCGAGCATGGCTCCGATAACGGAGGAATCTCCTGCGGCGCGCTGGCGGACGATTTCTTTAAAAACGGCGGGCATTTGGGTGCAATCCTTGCCGCAGTTGGCGTGGGAGGCATCTACCATGATGCTCGGAGCAAGGTTGTTTTTGAGAAGGGTGTCGCGAGTGACCTTGATGGAGTCGGCATCGAAGTTGGGCCCGTTTTCGCCGCCACGTAGGATGAGGTGGCAGTGGGGGTTTCCGGCGGTTGAGACAGCTGAGGCAATGCCTTCTTCTGAGACGCCGAGGAAGGTTTGGGGTTGCGAGGCTGCTTTGATGGCATTGATGGCGGCGGTGACATCGCCCGAGGTGGTATTTTTGAATCCCAGAGGCATGGAGAGGCCGGATGCCATTTGGCGGTGGGTTTGGCTCTCGCTCGTGCGGGCTCCGATGGCGGACCAGGAAATAAGGTCGGAGATGTATTGTGGGGTGATGGGGTCGAGAAGCTCAGTGGCGGTGGGGAGGCCGAGTGAGAGGACTTCGGTGAGGAATTGGCGGGCGACGGTGAGGCCTTTGTGGATATTATCTGAGCCATCGAGATCGGGGTCCATAATGAGTCCTTTCCACCCAACGGTGGTGCGAGGTTTTTCGAAGTAGACCCGCATCACCACTAGGATCTTTTCTTTCACCTCCTCCGCCAAGCCCGCGAGCTTTTCGGCATAGGCACGGCAGGCGGCGGTGTCGTGGATGGAGCAGGGACCGGTGATGAGGAGGAATCGGGTGTCCGGAACAAAGAGGGAATCGCAGATGGCTGCGCGCGACGAAAAGACAAGTTCGGCCTGTTCTTCGGAGCGGGCGACATCGTGCATGAGGACGGCCGGGGAGGGCAGGGGAGCGTTGTTCAGGACGTTGACGTCGGAGATTTTTGCCATAAAGTGCAGAGTCTTGGGTTTTCGAGTTCAAGTATCAAGTCCGTCTTGATAGAGATGTGTATGCAAGCCAAAGGTCTAAAGCTACTGGAATCACTTACGCAGGCCCACAGTGTCCCCGGATATGAGGACGAAGTG
Organism: Akkermansiaceae bacterium; assembly: GCA_026421245.1. Classification (GTDB taxonomy): domain Bacteria; phylum Verrucomicrobiota; class Verrucomicrobiia; order Verrucomicrobiales; family Akkermansiaceae; genus SW10. The sequence continues at coordinate 1,241 of JAPKDJ010000106.1, forward strand.
AGGGAAATCTTTGTGAAGGAGCTTAGAGAGCACGGAGAATTGGGGGCTGACCGGAACGGTTCGGTTTGGTGTACGAAAGGAAAAGCCGGGCCGAAGGTGCTGGTTGCCGGGCATATGGACGAAGTTGGATTCCGTGTTCAGAATATTCTTCCAAACGGCTACCTGAAAATGGTTTCGGTGGGAGGTTGGTGGGGGCACACCCTTCTTGCGCAGCGGGTGGAAGTGAAGAATAGCCACGGGGTGAAGATTATCGGGACGATTGCTTCAAAACCTCCGCATTTTCTGAGTGAAGCCGAGCGAACCAGTGTGATCGGGGTTCCAAATATGTTTGTTGATATTGGGGCACGTTCCAGCAAGGAGGTTGAAGATTGGGGGATTCATCTTGGTGATCCGATCGCGCCTTGGAGTCCGTGGACGCCGATGCATCAGAGTGGTTGGTATATGACCAAGGCTTTTGACAATCGCGTGGGAATGGCGGGGGCGATTCAGGTGGGGCAGGTGGCGGCTCCGCTCAACTGCCAATTGATCACGGCAGGTTCTGTTCAGGAAGAAGTCGGGCTTCGAGGAGCCAAGACATTGGCGAAGGCAACTCAGCCCGATGTCGCGATCGTACTAGAAGGTCCACCTGCGGATGATACTCCGGGAATGCCCGTCAGCGAGGGGCAGGGCGTGCTTGGCGGTGGGGTGCAAATCCGACTGCATGACCCGAGCGCAATCATGAATCCGAGATTAGCAGACTTTGCGATTAATATGGCGCGGCAGGAAGGGATTCCTCATCAGGTGACAGTGCGGACGAGCGGCGGGACGGATGCTGGGTCGTTTACGTTGGCGAATGAGGGGATTCCCAGTGTGGTATTGGGAACTCCGGCGAGATACATTCACTCGCACAACGCCATCATCTGCGCGTCGGATTATCATGCCATGGTGGCACTTTCGATGGCGATGGTGAACCATCTCGACGAAGAGACAGTGAAGGGCTTCACCAATTTTTTATAGCGTGCACTCCAATTTGAGAGATTGATTGTAATGGAGCTGGCTCTGTGAATTTGGTTTGTCCTCATTCCCTTTGCTGTCATTGTTTTAGGGGGCTATTACCCTTATTTTGATCTTCTTTTGGAAGGTGTTTTTTCCGAAATGGAAGCTGCTCGTGGGCCCAAATTAAGAAAGGTTTTGGAAAGCAGAAGTTGCTTGGTGGAGCGGGTGAGAATGGTCCGATTGCGCAACTTCAGAAGATCACCGAAGGGCTGTGTCGGTTCAGGATAATGACGAGAGTATCGAGAGCATCTCAAAGAAACCTTCAGCAGGCACCGATTGATATCAAACCGGAGGCGAGGCAGGGAAAGGAATGAGATCAATTTTCAGGAGGAACGAAATCGAAAGAGAGGTTGGGGCCTCTCTATCCCACCGCCAAAAATCTTACCAAGTGGTCCCCCTTGAAGGAAACCGCGCAACACGCCTTGCCCCAATGGGTTTCTTGAAAAATGGAAGGAGCAGACCTTTTGCTTAGCTTGCGGCAAAGTTTACGAACTCCCAGCTGATGACACGCTGCGCAGGAGTGTAGAGGATGACCAGCCCTAGCGAGCAGTCTGAAAAGGCTTCACTTTTCCGTTCTCTAACGATCCTCCGAGCCAGGCAAGGAGTTGGTTCATTTCAGGATGATCGTTTCGAAGGGCCTGAAGTGATTCCCACCCACAATGGGTACGGAGTTTGGGAGAGGAAATTTTCTCGACCCGTAAGCGCCCCATCAAGGCTTCGGTTTCCCGGGCCATCGCATTTTCGATTTGAGCGGGGTGGGGGAGATCGTCGAGATCGTTGGGAGAAAGTCCGAAGGTGACCACTCCGATACCCAGTTCGCTGGCAAGGGATCGGACCTGGTCGCCCAGCGATTCGTCCTGGATCGAGCCGGCAAGGTAGAGTTGCCCTTCATTCGCCCAGAGTGAGGCGCTCATCGTTTGGAAGAGATCTTCGCGGAAACTGTCGTGATTGATTTCGGCCCGCATACGGACCGAGGAGAGCCGGTAGGGAGGGAGCCCAAGGGTTTGCTTGAGAGCGAGGTGGGCGGGATCCAATTCCAGACCGTCTTCGTCGAATTCTCCGTGTTCCCAATCAATGAGAACCATTTCAGGGAACTTCCAAAGGTTTCCAAGAGGTGCGCCAGAAGAGAGGGACTCGCGAAATTCAAAGGTAAAGTTGCTACTAGTCTCAGCGTATTTTTGGGCGATGGCGCGAAATTTTCCGAGACGGAGCATCGCATGGTCGATAGCGGAATTATCGCCAAGTTCATCGAGTCGTCCCTGCTGCATCGCCACGAGTTCCTGCGCACCCGATAGTGCAGGCATGGCTGCTCCCCGTTTATAATAGCCCTGACCTTTTTCCACTTTAGCGATGGGCGATCTGGGATCGCACGACATCACGGAGAAGTGGTAGCGCAAAGAGGCGTCTGAGTAATCGCCATCCATGCGGAGCCTCAAGAGTCGGATTAACTCGGTTCCCTTGATCGATTCACTAGGATTTGACGGGAGGATTTCAGCAAGGAGCTCGGAAAGTTGGGAACGAAGACTCATAAAAAAAATTCTAAGCAGCGGCGTGATTTGCGACAGGCCTGATGGAACTTTATGAAAGCCACTGTGGGCAAGCCCCAAGTCACCTGAATGTTAAAAAAAACCATGATTTGTGCTTTCCGGTCGAGTTGACAAGAATCCGTGGTTCAAGTTGCTCGAAATTCCGAGTGAATGAATCAATTCGACTTGCCGTCTCAATTAGTGAACTGTTAAAAAACCAGCATGAAAGTAATCGTTGCCGTGATCGTATGCCTCTCGTCTTTCTCTCGTGCACAAACTGCTGAGGATATTATGTCATCCGTCCGTCAGGTCGCAGCCTTGCAAGGACCGCAGGATCTGAATGGAGTGATTCGTAAAGGAGCCAAAAAGACTCCGATCACCCTCTTCCTTCGGGGAAAGGACATTCAATTTGCTCTTAACGGTGGAGCCGAACGATTTCATCTGCGTTTCAATGAGGGCAACCAACAGCTCCGTGAGTTGATTGGGGGGGAATCTAGGCCTTTCCCCGACGCGAAAATCGTGGCTCCCATTGCGAATACCGATGCCAGTTACGAAGACCTTGCGCTGAAGTTTCTTTACTGGCCAAAGCCACGTATTGTGGGACAGGAGAAATTGGAGGGGCAGGATTGCTGGCGCCTCCACGTTGTCAATCCGGAGAAGACCGGGCGCTATCGGGAAGTGAGTGTGTGGGTGACCAAAAAGCAGCGTGCTCTCTTGCGTGTGGTGGGCTACGGCCCTCGCCCAAATCGTCTTGCTATCAAGCAGTTTGAGATTACCAAATTAATGAGGGCAGGTGGTGTCTTTACGGTTCGGACGATGAAGGTGACAGCTTTCGATGAAAATAACCGTGCCAACGGGATCACTTACATCGAATTTGATAAACCCAAGCGGAAAGCTCGCTAAAAGGCGTCATTCAGAATTTCTAAAATAAAAGCCCGCCCTAAAAATTTAAGGCGGGCTTGTTGAATAGAGATCGTTATTTTCTAGAATCCTTTCGAGAGACGCTGGGCTCGGCGAGGGTGGTGGAGGGGCTGTCGAAAAAGAGGCGCAGCTAGTGATTGCTGCAATGGGGATAAGAAGAATCTTTTTCATCTCCGGTCATTTTCGCATGGTTGTGGGATGAGGTGCAGGGAGATTCACAAAAAAACTCCAACCTTTGAGGGTGGAGTTTTTGAAATAATGAGAGTTCCTCTAGTTATGCGTCGAGTCCGAATGCGGTGTGAACGACGCGTGCCGCTTCTTCAATCTGATCTTCCTCCACAGTGACCGAGATTTTGATCTCGGAGGTGGAGATCATCCCGATGTTGATGCCCGCTTCGCCCATCGCTGCGAACATTTTTGCGGCAACTCCGGAATGGCTGCGCATGCCAATGCCGACACAGGAAAGCTTGGAAATACCGGCCTCGGTTTCAATTGCGGCCTCTCCGCCCAGATCGGAAAGGACAGGCTTGAGCGCGCTTTGAGCCCGTCCGAGATCACTGGTGTGCATGGTGAAGGAATGGCGGGCCAGTTTGTCGTTGGCGATGTTCGACACAATCATGTCGATGTTCACTTCGGCATCGGCGAGGGCCCCAAGAATTCGGCCGGACATGCCGGGAGTATCGGGGATTCCGGTGATGGTGACGCGGGCTTGGGAGCGCTCGATTGAGACTCCGCGAATAACGACTGATTCCATAGCTTCGTGTTCTTCGGTGACGATGGTCCCCGGATTGTTGTTGAGAGATGAGCGGACTTCGAATTTCACGCCATATTTTTTGGCGAATTCGACCGATCGGGATTGCATGACCTTGGTGCCGACCGACGCCAGCTCCAAGAGTTCATCGTAGGAGATTTCGGGGAGTTTGCGGGCTTTTTTGACCACGCGTGGATCCGCGGTGTAGACGCCATCGACATCGGTGAGGATCTGGCAAAGGTCTGCCTTCACGGAAGAAGCTACGGCAATGGCAGAGAGATCGGAGCCTCCACGGCCGAGAGTGTGGATCATGCCATCCTCTCTGATGCCCTGGAAGCCGGCGACGATGACCGTGCGGTCTTCCGAGAGAAAGCGATTTACGAGAGTGGATTCGATTCGTTCAATGCGTCCCCGGGTGTGGGATCCGCTGGTCACGATGCCAGCCTGACGTCCGGTGACCGAAACGGCGTTAATCCCCATTTCGTTGAGGGCAATGGCGAGAAGAGCGATGGATTGTTGTTCTCCGGAGGAGAGGAGAACATCCATTTCGCGTTCGGTGGGATCGTCGGAGAGCTCTTTGGCAAGAGCGATGAGCTTGTCGGTCACGCCCCCCATGGCGGAGATCACTGCGACGACTTGATTGCCTTTATCGCGCTCGGCTTTGATGCGGCTGGCGACGTTCCGGATTCGGTCGATGGATCCGACTGATGTTCCTCCGTATTTTTGGACGATGAGAGCCATGGGGAAAGTGTCCTTAAGGGGAGGACGACAATTAGGCAAGCTTGAGCAGAAGCAAAAAAATTCTTCGGCATCGCCTGATGTCGAAGGATTTTAGAGAAATTCGTAATTAGCGACGGTGCAGGAGGCCAAGGAGAGCGAGGACACCAAGAAGTGTTAAGAGACAGCAGTCGAATCCGAAATGATCAAACTGTCGATTGTGATTGTCTCGTCTGACGATGGAGAAAACTCCAAAGTGAAGTCGAAATTGACTGATTTGGTCGAAGCCACGAGATCAAGACGCGAAACAAAGTCAGCTCCTGATATTTTGGCGTCGTCATTTACTGTGAGGGTGAAATGGAGCGTTTGCTCACAGTATTTCGATCCTAAATACAACAGGTCGGTCCGTGAGACAATCGAGCTTTTCAACCTCAGCGAGGGCATTTTTGAGCTGGCCGAAGGGGCATTTGTGCAGGAGGAAGACCATTTCGACAAAGTCGGCGTCAGGATTGTCGGCGTCGACGGGGGAATGGGTGCCGGAAATTCCGATCTGGTGTTTTGCAAGCACGGTGGCGATGTCAGCAACCACCCCGGGGCGGTCGGTGACCGAAAAGCGGACGTAGTAGGAGGTCGAGGTGTCGTCGATCTCGACGAGTGTTCCGGATTCCTGATAGGGAAGGAATCCGCGGTCGCTACCGGGATTTCGAGCGGCTTCGACCAAATCGGACACAACGGAGGATGCGGTTGGCCCTTGGCCGGCTCCACGACCGTAGAAGAGGGATTCCCCCAAATGATCTCCTTTGACTGCGACGGCATTAAAAACGCCGTGAACGGAAGCAAGGATGTGCTTTTCCGAAAGGAAGGAAGGTTGGGTGCGGATTTCAACCGCTCCGTTGTCCCGTGCGATGACGAGAGAGAGTAATTTGACCACATAACCAAGCTCCGAGGCGAATTTGATATCCAAGGGAGTGACTTTCTCGATCCCCCGGACGTAGACGTCCCTGTAATCGATGAGGAACCCGTGCGCGAGGGAGCCAAGAAGAATGGCCTTGTGAGCAGCGTCCCAGCCGTTCACGTCAAGTGTTTCGTCGGCTTCGGCGTAGCCCAGTTCCTTTGCTTCCTTGAGAGCTTCAGGGTAGCCAAGGCCGGCCTCGGTCATCCGTTGGAGGATATAGTTTGAGGTTCCATTGATGATTCCAGCGATGGATTCGATGCGGTTACCAACCAGAGATTCTTGAACCGCCTTGATGATCGGAATACCGCCGGCTACCGCTGCTTCAAAGTGAATAGGGGCATTATTCTTTTTAGAAAGGGCGAAAAGCTCGGCTCCGCGTTCGGCGAGGAGGGCCTTATTTCCTGTGACGACCGGTTTTCCGGCACGGAGGGCGGCGGCGACAAGATCGAAGGCGGCGTTGGTTCCGCCGATCAGCTCCACGACAATATCAACCGAGGGGTCGTTGACCACTTCCATCAGATCGGTGGTGAAAAGCTCCGGAGGGGCGTTTCCGTCGCGTTTTTTGCCAAGGTCGCGAACCGCAATTTTTCGGATCTCAAGCTGGGCGCTTCCCTGGGAACGTGAGGAGATCATGCTCCCGTGTTCCGCTAAAATATTCCATACTCCCGATCCGACTGTGCCAAATCCGGCCAATCCAATTCCTGAAACTGTGCAACTCACGTTGGGAATTTAGAGTGTCGGGAGGTCGGGAAACAGGAAAAATCTCGAAGATCGTTGAATTGCTCTCGCTGTTGGGGACGTTATAGTGATGACAGATGGCTCACGAATATTCTTGGGAAACCGCCAGCACCTATACTCCTCCCCGCCGCGAAGGTTTGGGTTGGTATTCCTTGGTGGCGGTAATCTTGGCTCTTTTGATCCACGTGGCGGCTCTTATTGCAGCCAGTAGCACCTTCTACCGGGCGGAGATCGCGGCCCCCAAGGAATGGGTTTCCCAGCCTGTGCGTCTGACTTCCGTCGAAACAGAGGCGGAACTAATTTCCGTGCCCCCCCCCGAAGAGGAACTTGAGCGTCCCATTGATGACAGCGATCTCATTGACGACACCGAGGATGCAATTGCTGAATTGCAGAATGTCGAAATCGACATCGACACCCAGATTGAGGAAGCGGCTCTCCCTGAAATGAAGATTGAAAAACCCAAGCTGGCTGGAACCGATGAGGGCGACCTTTTGAATAAACCAATCGTTGGGCCGGATGTGAATCCTGATATTCCCGATCCAGGCAAGTTTAAGATCGATTTTCCTGAGGCCAAGGCAGGTCAGATCGTGGTCGATGACGGAGCTCCTCTTGCTGACGTGCTTGATCCTGATTCGATTGTCGCTGAGCTTGAGAATAAGAAAGCGGCAGGTGGCGACAGCGAGACTGGGGTGATCAACGGCTACACCGGTTTGACCGCTTATGCAAAGATGTCGCCCGGAGACCTCCAGCGGAACAAGGCGTCAATTGGAAGTGATCTTCTCTTTGAATACAACAGCTCGACCCTCAGAGATAATGCCCGTCTCACCCTGATGACGGTGGCGATGCTCATCGATCGGAATCCCGAGATGTTTTGCTGGGTCGAGGGTCACACGGACCTTTTTGGCCAAGAAACCTTCAACCAAGCCCTTTCTCAGAGGCGAGGGCAGGCGGTGAAGGACTGGCTCGTTGATGCCCTGCAATTTGATCCCAAGTTTATTTTGGTGCGGCCTTTCGGGAAAACTTCGCCGATTGTTCTGGAGGGGGACCGGGATGAGCAAGGCCCCAACCGCCGGGTGGATATCAAGATGCGCAAAACCCTCCCAGAATATAGCGATGAGCCTCCGGTGAAAATGTTGGTGAAGCCCGGTAAGGCGATTATCGTTCCGGAGGATGAAGAAGATATTCCCAAAGCGAGGATTGTTCCT
>JAPKDJ010000107.1 GCA_026421245.1 Akkermansiaceae bacterium
CAGACCCCAACCATTTCCTCCAGAAATTCGGCCAATCCGACCGCATCAGCATCGACGGGGCAACCAATGAAGGGAGCCTCACCCAGACCCTCCAGATGCTTAACGGAGCCACTCAAACAATCGTCGCCAAGCCAAAGGATACCGTGATCCGCAAGATCCTCCGGGGGCCCGGAACGAACGAGGATAAGGGTGCCCTTCTCTTTCAATCTGTCCTGACCCGCCCGCCCACCGCCCAAGAGCGAGCCTTGTGCGCCAAGGAACTCGACGACCGGAAAGGGAAGGGGCTAGCCAACATCGTTTCAGCCCTCGTCGGCACTCCGGAATTTCTCTTCATCTACTAATGATCCCACCACCTCTCAACTTCGACGGTGAATTCTCCCGTCGCGAATTTCTCCGGGATGTTTCCCACCGATTTCTCGGGGTAAGTCTCGCCCCCATGCTCGGAGGATCCCTCGCCTCCCAAGCTTTCGGTGATCAAGCATCGCCAACAAGACCGGGCGCTGCCACCAATGTGATCTTCCTCAACATGGCGGGAGGGATGAGCCACCTCGACACCTTCGACCTCAAACCCGGCCAGGAAGTTCAGGGTCCCGTCAAAGGGATTCCCACCACTGCCGAGGGTCTCCAGATCGCCAGCTATCTCCCCCGGACCGCAAAGATCATGCGGGAGGTCTGCACGATCCACTCGATGCAATCGAAACAGGGTGACCACGACCAGGCCAGCTACATTCTGCACAAGGGGTACGCCCAACTCGGAACAATCGTCCATCCCGCCGTCGGCAGTTGGGTCACCCGACTGAAAGGCACGGAGAACGCCACCCTCCCCGGATACATCGCCGTGAATAGCCCTGCCAACATGATCGGCGCAGGCTGGATGGGTGCCAAATTCGCCCCAGCAGTCGTGACGAATCCTGAGAAGGGACTGGAAGGGACCAGCAGACATCCCTCCGTCAGCGAAGAAGACTTCGAACGCCGCCTCAGCCTTGCCGATACCGTCAACGAGCGCTTCCACCGCGAAAACCCTTCCCCCAACGCCAAGAACTTCGGCACCCTATTCGACGAAGCAGTGCGCGTCATGAAGAGCGAAGATCTCGCCGCCTTTGACCTCACCAAGGAAAGTTCCGCCCTTCGAAATCGCTACGGTCGGGACGCCTTCGGGCAGGGCTGTCTCCTCGCCCGGAGACTCGTCGAGCATGACGTGCGCTTCATCGAAGTGACCCTCGGCGGCTGGGACACCCACTACGACAACTTCACCGCGGTGCAGGCCCGCTGCCAACTGCTCGACTCCGCCTACAGCACTCTCATCACCGACCTCAAAGAACGCGGTTTGCTGAACTCGACCCTCGTCGTCCTCAGCTCCGAATTCGGACGGACCCCGGAGATTCAGAAAGAACATCGCAACGGACGAAGCCACCACCCCGGAGCCTTCACCAGCCTCCTCGCCGGCGGTGGAGTGAAAGGGGGACTCGTCCACGGCAAGACGGATGAACACGCCCGGACCGTGATCGAAAACCCAGTCACCTTCCATGACCTGAATTCCACCATCGCCTACAGTCTCGGCCTTGATCACGCCAAAGTCATCAAGTCCCCAAGCAACCGCCCCTTCCGCATGGCCGGCCCCGACAAGGAAAATGCCGGCCCAGTCACCGAGATTTTTGGGTAGACTGTAGCTCACCTGTCCATCGGAAGTCTAGTATGGGTTCGAGTGGACTCTTATGAAATCGGCCCCCTGAGCCCCGCGTCGATGTCTTTCCCCGGGTGCGCTCAAGCATCAAAAAGGGCTAATTCTGAGCCAAAATACTCCTCCTTATTCTGCCGCAAAACCATTTCAGTTACAGGGATTAAGGGAATTCACTCTTCGCTATGCTCGGCATGCTTTTTATTTTTAGGGGCTTCGACGGATTTCACCTCTCTCCCCCAAATACTTCAGACTCTCCAAGTGAACTGGCATTACCGACCTGATAAAAAACTCCCACTCGGTGGGTAGAAAATTCCTCCCCTATGCGATTCTTAACGACCCTAGCCCCGCTTCTCGTAGTCCACCTTCTGATCTGTCCTGCCCGGTGTGATGACTGGGTTCAAGCAGCGGGGCCGGGTGGGAATTTTATCGTGGAGGGCAAGGCTCCTCTGCGCTTCAGTGTCGCGCGTGACGAGGCCGTGCGGTGGCGTGTTCCACTACCGAACACCGGTCAGGGCAGCGTGATTGTTTCGGGTGGGCGCGTTTTTGTCGCATCGCATGCGCCTACGAAGGAGGATGCCGAGACTGGATCGCTGGTGATCGGGCAATGTTTCGATGCTTCGACTGGTAAGGAACTCTGGCGCCGCGGGATCCCCGGCGTCCGTGTCACTGATCTGTCGAGTCTGTTTAGCGACAACACGGCGGCCTCACCGGTGGCCGATGGCGAACGTGTCTGCTTCACCAACGTGGGTGGATCGATGAAGTGTTTTGACTTTGATGGCAAGGAGCTCTGGTCGAAAAAGTGGATTCCATTTGGGAGACATCACTCCCGTCAGCACGAACCGATCCTCCATGAGGGTAAGGTGATCGTAGTACGCGTCAAACCATCCGATCTCGATCCGAAAGTCACGACCAAAGGTGGTGCGAAACCTCTCGGCAGAGACCGCGCCTACTGGACGTGGTTGCATGCCTACGATTTCAAAACCGGCAAGCTTGTGTGGACCGGCTCGTCTGGGACGAGCATTCATGCCACTCCACTTCTCTCTCGTCGTGCGAATGGTAGCGCTGCGATTCTCACCGCACGCGGCGGCGGACACAAACCTCCGGAGGAGCCTTATGGGATCTCGTTGCTGGATGCCTTCGATGGAAAAACGATCTGGGATCGCGACGTGAAAGGATACGCGTCGCACCAGAACGGCTGCTCGAATTCCGAGCTCACGGCCCTGTTTGTCGGCGAGAACCACCAGACGATTGATCTCAAGACGGGGGAGAGTCGGCAGACGGTCTCGTTGTCGAAAGGAGTGCAAGTCTGCCGTCAGATCGATGGGCGATACGTGACCGAATTTGATCGAAAATTGGCGGTTTCCAAAAAACCAATCACCTACCAGAGCAATCTTTTGGTCGGCGACTACCACTACTTCCGCACCTTCAGTGGTTTCTACATCGGGCGGGTGCATGTGACCACGGGGAAAGTCGAATATCTTGAAGTGCCGGTGCAGGTTCTACGTCAAAAGAATACCGAAGATGAAATGCTTTGGCAAAAAGCGAGACCCAACGATATGCGCAACGCGCAAGGGTTCCTCGCCACCCAGGACAAGCGCAATGCCGGCAACGGCTGGGGCCACTGTTCTGCAGCTAGCCCGACGGTGATCGGCGAGCATCTCTACATCCCAACCATGATCGGCATGGTCTACGTTTTGAAATGGAACGCCCCAATATTCGACGAAAACGCCTTGGTCTCAATCAGCGATCTTGGACCTGCGGGTAAAACGTGGACCCTATCGAGCCTGTCTTACAGTGATGGCCTGATCTACGCACGTACGATGAAGGAACTGATCTGCATCGGCCGTGCGGATTGACTATCGGAGAAAGTGGTTCGCCTGTTTTTCCGCGACCGGTTCGAGACAACGAGCTTTGACCTGGGAAGCACGCCAGGCGGACTGGGAAAATTTTCAAATCCCGACCTGTTTCATAGTCCTCAGATCGCCTTGGTATAGATCCGGCGGCGCTTGTGGGTCTCGTGCTCGATGTCCTTCCACATCGAGAGCACCCGCGTGTTCGTCTCAAGCTCCCCGTTGGTTTCGACCCAGTCCATTCCGGCCTTCGCGATTTCGGCGTGCATGTCCTGCATGACGATGGCGTTCAGCCCGGTATTGCGCAGCGCCGGTTTCACTGCGATCAGGTAGAGATCGAGAGTGTCTGTTCGTTTTACTGCGCGAAGGAGCTTGAGAAATCCGAACGGCCAGAGCCTTCCCCGGGCTGCCTGGAGTCCTTCGGACAGGGACGGCATCCCGACCCCGACCGCTACGATTGCACCCTCCCGGTCGGTGACCAGTTTCACGAATCGCGGATCGATGAAGGAGAAGAACTTCGTAATTAGCGCGTCGATCTCGCAGTCGGTCATGGGGGTGAATTCGTAAAGATCGGAGTAGGCCGCGTTGACGAGGTGGAAGATTTCCCTGCCGCGTGGCAGTAATTTCTTTCGGGACTTCATCTCTAGTCGCTGGAGTCCCTTTTTTTTCAACATGTAGCTCGCCACTTTTCGGTACCTCGGATCGAGCTCACGCGGGAGGCGGAACCGGTGCTCGACGTAGTCGACCTGTTTTTTGAATCCGAGTGCCTCGAAGTGGGCGGGGTAATAGGGAAAGTTGTAGGAGGACACCGCGGTGGGAAGTCGGTCAAATCCTTCCACCAGCACTGCGGATCGCTCGAAGGTCGTCAGGCCGAGTGGCCCTTCCAGCCGCGTCATGCCAGCCTGACGCGCCCACTCAGTCACCGTTTCCACGAGGCGCTCCGACACTTCGCGATCATCAATGAAATCGATCAGGCAGAATCGTGCTGCCGTCGTTCCGCGCATCTCGTTGTCCCTCGAATTGATGACTCCGGCAACCCGTCCCACGCAATTTCCGTCGCGCATCGCTAGCCAACTGCGGATCTCCGAACCTTCGAGCCCGGGATTTTTCGTGCGATCGAGTGCTCGCACCTCGTCGGCGAAAATGGGAGGAACCCAGACCGGATCACCGGAGTAGAGGTCAAACTGGAATTGCACAAACCGCCTGCGCCCGCGCCGGCTCCGTAGTTCCTCGATCTCAATCATTCCCGTGCCGCAGCTTCGCGCCTCCGGGAAAAGCCTAGCAGCGGGAGACGAGATCCGGCAAGGACAGCGATCGGCCCTGAAACCTGCCTTGGCGTCTCCGTCGGTGATACCGCAGGAGTCCGAAGCTGCTCAGCGCCCCGTGGCTCGCTTCGGACGCTTGCGATATGGTCGTGAGGACGATTGCATTGATTGCTAGGAATTTTCTTTTGGGGTGGCGTGGTTGAGGAGATCGGAGAGGGGGAAGTGGGTCCGCAATTGAAACGAGATGTTTGAGCACGGAAACGGGAAGGCGGAGAATTAGGTAAAAAATCCGTCTCCCTGCTGCATCCGCAGGGCGTTTCAGGACGGAAATTCATGGACAGACGTTACAGTCCTCCTTCCCGCCATGCCAAGAATTAGTTTGGCAGCGGTTGTGCAGGGCGATCAAGCTCGGGAGAAGAGAGGTTCGCGGCAAGTGCGGTTTATGAGTGCGCGTCGTCGTTTTCCATGGCTTGGTAGGGTCGGAATCCGGTTTGGCCAAGGTGATGTGATTCCGTCTGTGAGCGAGAAGCTGGCGGCCCTTACCTAGGACGTTGAGATACTGGGGAGATTCATTGCAGATGTGTTCCTGAACCAGGCAGTGTTCGCACTGATGTTCTTTGTTGTCGGGTGGAAGAGGTTTTTCGCCGGGCTTAATGGCGAGGTGAGCAGGCTGGGCCGGGAGGCCGACTTTAAGAATGTCGGTCCATTTGTCTTTGGTGATGAGGTCGGGGAAGGTGAAGAAGTTTTGCGAGTAGCCCGTGATCGGGAAAACTTTGACGGGCTCATAGGCGTAGGATTTCTGGAAGTCCGGGCCTTGCCACCAAAGCGGACCGGCTTGCCGTCGGCATTGATGTCTCCAATCGAAGCGCCTTTGGTGAGGTATTGGTCGCTGAGCTGGATCTTTTTGAAAAAGATTCCCGTTTTTGGAGCTTCACGGGCAACAAGCGAAGAGGAGAACGGGAATGGTTTTCATTGATATTTTCAAGTGAGATGCAGCTCGCTTAGAGCCGCCTCGTGAATGGTGCGGAAAAAATCAGCTTCATTCTTCGACTTGAGGTTTCGATTGTAGGATGGAATCAGGGTGAGCAAGGTGTCGAGGTGCTTATCTTTCACGAGATGGGGGAAGCACTTTTCGATCACTTGAAGCATGACCTTGACTGATACCGAGGCCCCGGGAGAGGCTCCAAGGAGGGCGGATAGGCTGCGCTTCTGATCTGTGAGGACTTCGGTGCCAAAGTGAACGATACCGGCATCCCCATCGACTGATTTGATGGCCTGAACCCGAATGCCAGCTTCGATGAGTTTCCAGTCTTTGATCCTGGCTTTGGGGTAGAAACGACGGAGTTCGCCGAGCCGGTGATTCATCGACTGAAGGCCTTGTCCGATGAGATAACCGACGAGGGGAATGTTGCAAAACCCCGTCTTGATGAGTGGCCCGAGATTATCGAGGCGGACGGATTTGAAGAGATCGAAGAAGCTTCCTCCTTGGTGGAGAAACTTGGTGGTCCACGACCCATAGGGTCCGAAAAGTAGCGAGCTTTTCCCGTCGATGACGCGGGTGTCGAGGTGGGGAACGGCCATCGTGGGAGCTGACCCCAAGGCTGCGCCGTAAACCTTGGCGTGGTGCCTTGAAACAATGTCGGGATTTTGGCAAATTAGCCACTGGCCGCCAATGGGGAATCCGCCGTAGCCCTTGGCCTCGGGAATTTCAGATTTTTGCAAGAGAGGGAGAGTGCCTCCCCCGGCTCCGATAAAGACGAAGTTGGTTTTTATTTCGCGGGTTTCTCCGGTGGTTTCATTGCGGACGCAAACCTGCCAGCCGGACTCGATTTCGGTGAGGTCGGTGACCCGATGCCTCAGGTGGGTTTCGCAGCCCTTCTGCGAGCCAAGCCACGCGATGAGCTTGCGAGAGAGGGCTCCGAAGTTGATGTCCGTTCCGTGTTCCTCTTTTGTGGTTGCGACGGATTCGTCGTTCCTGCCTTCGACGAGTAGAGGTGCCCATTTTTTGACCGTGTCAGGATCGTCGGTGAAAGTCATCGACTCGAAGAAGTGGTGTTTCTTCAAGCCGTGGAAACGTGAGGTGAGAAAATCAACACCTTCGTCTCCGTGTACAAAACTAAGGTGCGGAACCGGGGTGATGAACTCGGCGGGGGAAGTGATCATGCCTTCCCGCACCGCGGCAGCCCAGAACTGGAGGGATTGCTCGAACTCTTCAAATATCTCAAGGGCCTTATCGATTTTCACTTCACCATCGGAGCCGCGATCAGGCGTGTAGCTGAGTTCGCAAAGTCCGGCATGTCCGGTTCCGGCATTATGCCAGCCGTTGGAGGCCTCATTGGCGAAGTCTTCAGCAACTTCGTAAAGATGAATTTTCAGAGAAGGATCGAGCTTCTTGAGCAAGGATCCGAGGTTGGCCGACATGATCCCGCCGCCAATTAGAATGACATCAGCTTCGTTCATGGGGATCTAGAGTTTTGCGGAGAACTCTGGCTTCACGTCAAAGTCAAATACGACGAGCCGTTCGAGGCGGGGTTGGACTAACTCGACCCGCTTCAGGTGCTCGGGGTGCTGGAGGTAGGCGTCGCGAGATTCGGGAGTGTCGAAGGTTATGATGAATCCGTGGGTGTAGCCGTCGTCGAGCCCTTCGTCGGACTTGTAAGGGCCGTGCTCCATGCTGAGGAGGCCGGGGATGAGGCCGATCATGGCCCGCATTTCTGCGAAACCTTCGTCGATTTCGGCGTCGGTCACGCCTTCCTTGAATTGAAATACTCCAAAGTGTCTGGTCATGTTTTTTTAGGTTGTGTGGGAATCAATGAGGGAAAGGAGTTTGTGGGCTGCCGCTTCGGCGAAGACTTTGCTGTTAATCTCTTCGTCAAAGTCGCGGACTTCACAGCGGGCGTGTTGGTGGATGGAATCGAAAAGAGCCTGGTCGGCTTCGGCATCGTGGAAGGGTTGTCCTACTGCCGAAATGATGGAGATGGCCTTCCTTGGAATTAGGATCGCGGTGGGAGCAGGGTTGGCGTTGGCTTTCTCGGCGAGGATACGACCAAGCTCCCGGCACTCGTTGGCATTGGTTCGCAGCAAAGTAACCTGTGGGTTATGAATGTAGATGTTGCGGTCTTCGTGCTCGGGCGGGAGGGTTTTCCGTTCCCCGTAGTTCGCCATGTCGAGACATCCTGGGGCAACGACGGTCGGGACGCAGGCTCTCGTCATGGCGTCCATTCGGGATGGGCCCGCTGTGAGGGTTGCGCTGAGTAATTCGTCGGCCCACTCGGTGGTAGTGAGGTCTAGGACTCCCGAGACCATGCCTGATTCGATGAGCGATTCCATGATCTTTCCACCGGTTCCGGTGGCGTGGAAAATGAGGACCTCGTAGCCTGCTTCTTCCAAAACCTTCGCTGCGATATTGATGCAGTCGGTGGTGTTGCCAAAGATGCTGGCGACGATGAGCGGCTTGTCGGCGTCGTTAGACACTGTTGCTTCGACCATGCCGCAGATTGCTCCGGCGGCGCGCGAAAAAATTGTTTTGGAAATACGGTTCAATCCGGCGACATCGACAATGGAAGGCATCATGGTGATGTCTTTGGTTCCAACGTAGTGGGCGGTGTTTCCCGATGCTAAAGTCGAGACCATGAGCTTGGGGAACCCAACGGGAAGGGCGCGCATCGCGGCGGTTCCGAGGGCGGTCCCCCCGCCTCCGCCGAGGGAAATGACGCCGTCGATTTTTTCTTCGGCGACCAGGTTTAAAAGAAAAACAGGCGCGGCCTTGGACATTGCAACGACGCATTCGCCGCGGTCTTGTTTGTCGATGAGCGTTTGCAGATCGAGCCCGATGGAGGCAGCGACGTCAAAGCGGGAGACATCTGGCGTGACCTGAGGGGCATCTCCGGTGCCAAGGTCTATGAGGAGGACGTCGTGACCTTTTTTGCGAATCAAGTCTGCGACGAAGGCGTGTTCGTGGCCCTTTGAATCGAGAGTTCCTAAGACGGCGATGGTCATGGTGTCAGTGGATTCGCTTCACGGGAATGGACTTAAACTGGCGGGTGAGCTCGGTGAGAGGTCGTTCGATGGCCATACGCTCGAGACTGGAGGCCCCGACAAATCCAACCGCGTCGGTGTGTTCACAGACATAGGCGGCGTTGTCCGGAGTGAGGATGGGGCCACCGTGGGACAAGACCATGACAT
>JAPKDJ010000043.1 GCA_026421245.1 Akkermansiaceae bacterium
CAACGGCTGCTCCCGTATTATTGAAGCGCAGGATCAAGGTGCCTCCGGCTTCGAGCGCCGAAACACTCGCTGCGAGAGTTCCGCTGATACTCGCTGCGATGCCGCTGCCGGTGATGACAAGCGCGCCTTCACCATCGATCAGGCGACCACTTGAGCCATTAACATCAACGGAAGCCGTGACATGGGTTGCCGCAACACGGGTGACGTCGCCAACTTGATCGAAGTAGAAGCTTCCAGAGAGACTCGCAGGAGCATCGCCAGTCGTTTTAAGTTCGCCGAGCAACAGTGTGACATCAAGAACGGCAACTCGGACAAATGGACCGGCTGGAAAAGTGAGAGTTTCAAGCTGGGTTCCGAAGGCAACATCGCGGGTCACCTCGACAGCACGGGTGTTCAACTGAAGGTATGTCTTATCCGCCTCGAGGCTGACATTCGGAATGGTCACTGCGATGGAGGAAATCTCGAGCGCTCCGGCAATGCCGTCGTCGGTAATTTCAAAGTCACCTGCCGCATTGGTCACCACCACAATGTCGGCAGCACCTGCGGTGAGAGTGAGATCCACTCCGGAAGCTGTGACGCGAACACTGCCGTCCGCGTGCTGCTCAAAGCTGAACTTCCCGGTGAGAGTTTGATCGGCGATGTTAATGCTGACGTTGTCACCAGCGATGAAGAGGAACGGACCTTCTGGAAGTATCAATGATCTTTCCTGATCAAAGGCTGTGTAGCTTTCGTTGATTGCCGTTCCCGTGGTGTTCACCTCGAGAGTGAAGTCAGCACTGGTCAAAAGATGGGGGACTTCAAAACGAAGTTGACCCGTCACAGCAAGCCCGACGCCATCCGTGAGAAGTAAGATGTCGCCTGTTGCATTTTCAAGAATGAGGATTTCTTCCGTGGTTGATCCAAACGCCGCACGGCCGTTGGAAAGCGATAGGCGAACGATGTCATCATCATTTAAGTCCTTGTAGCGGCCAATCGCAATATCACCAGAGATCGACTGACCTAAAACATCGATCAAAACGCCGTCGGCTTCGATCTCGACAAACGGTGAAGCATCAGCCACTTCAGCCGCGGAGAAGACAACGTCGACATTCTCAGTTTCACCAGGGAAAACCATGGTCTGGTCAACCCCTTGAGTGAGTTGATTGATGCGAACCGTAACGATTCCTTCAAGGATGATGTCAGGAAGACCGACCACCTGCACACGGCCCGTTGCGGAGATGGCGTAGAGTGTTCCCCCTGCAGCGTTTTTCTTCACGAGTCCAACAGTGGCTTGGTCGATGAGAACACCACGCGCGTCTGAATTGAGAGTGCCATCGGCGAGGAAGGCCGGACCTTCACCAATAAAGATGGTGACGTTCTGACCGGCGGCAACCTTAAGTTCACCACGCGAGACAAAGGAGAAGGAACCTTCAATCGAGATGATATCGGCAATATTGAGAGAGAGACCATCAAGCGTGACCTGGAAGAGACTTTCCTCACCGACCCCGAAGAGGACCGTGATTTCACGAGCACCAAGGCGAACAATTTCGTCAACGGTCGTTCCCGTGTTGTTGATCCGGATATAGATCGTGGATCCAGCATCGATCCCCGAAAGGGCGACATCGACTTCACCTTGAACAACACCGGCCACACCTTCTGGAAGGATCACAAGGGCGCCTCCTCCCTCGTTAAGCGTCGCGAACTCGCCATCAAGTTCGACGGTGGCAGTCACATCCATCATCGCCAGGCGAGTGACACCACCGGCTTGATCAAAGAAGAAGTCTCCACTGAGGCTGGCGGCCGAACCACTCACCGTAAGATCATGGAGGGTGAGGCTGGTATCGAGAAGAGCGACTCGCAGGTAAGGACCGCCTGGCAAGGTGATCTCCTCCGGTCCGGCTCCAAAGTTGAACTCACCGGTAACCTCTTGCGGACGGGTATTCACCTCAACGCGAACCTCACCGGTGCCAAGTTCGACTCCGGGAACTGTGAAATCGAAGTCCTGAATACTCAGGCCACCTACGATCCCGTCGCGGTTGATTTCAAAGCCCCCTGCTCCACCGCGAACTGTGACAACTCCATCGCCAATATTGAGGGTTACATTCGAAGCCGAGAAGCGGATGTTCCCGTCGGGGCGCTGTTCGAAGATGAAGTGTCCTGTGAGACTTTGACCGGCGATTTCGATATCAACGTCATTTGCCTCAACTCTGAAGAAGCGACCTTGAGGAACCTTGACCGTGACGGCCACTTCGTTAATCGTTGTGGTTGTCTTATCGATGGCGCGGAGCGTCGTGTTAATTTGGACCCCGAAGGTCGCGGTGGTCGAGAGACCTGGAACGTTTAAGCCGACGTCACCTGCAATCTTACCGGCGAGCCCATCGTCAAAGATGATCAAAGCGCCTTCTCCACCGGAAAGAGTGACGAGGTCATTACCGAAGGAAAGGTCCACGTCCGATGCGAGGATCACGACCGTGCCTCCGTCGGTCCGCTCGAAGACAAAGTCCCCTCTGAGCGTCTGCCCGGCGATCTCAACATCTACTCCGTTGCCGATCACTTGTATAAACTTTCCGGCGCGCAGGTTGAGAGTCTGAGGAGTTCCGGTGAGGTCGATCACTTCGTCCACTGCTTGATCCGTAGTGTTTGCCTCTACGGAGAAGCGACCCACTGCTGAAACCTCAGGAATATCAACCGTTAAATCCCCGCCAAACTCGAAGGCTAAGCCTCCAGTTTTCGCAACAAGGGCGCCATTACCATTCTCAAGCACGAGGATGTCTCGCGTTCCATTATTGAAGGTAAGTCGGGCGTTGCTGAGTTGACCGAGAACACGACCATCAGAGGACTTTTCAAATCCAATGTTACCAGAGATTTCATTTCCAAGGACATTCAGACTCACGCCATGTCCGATGATCTGAACGAAGTTCCCCGGACCAACCTTGAGTGTCTGCTCGACCCCCGTCAGGCTGATCGTGCGATTCACGGCATCTGGCGTGGTATTCAGGATGAAGCGGAATGACCCGGAAGCAGAAACATCATCGAGCTTGATGGTAAGATCACCTGCTAGGTCAGCGGCAGCACCGGCTGCAGTTAAGAGGAGAATGCCTTCACCATTTTCGAAGACCATGATGTCAGTGCCACTATCGCTAAAGGCAGCCCGAATGTCATTCAACTGAACTAGGACTTCGCGATCCGCATTCTGCTCAAATCCAAAGGAGCCGGTAAGAACCTGATCGGCAATGGTCAGGGAAACGATATCGTCGTTTCCAACTATCCGAACGAATGGCCCGGCTTTAACTGACAGCGTGCGGCGATTTTCACCGACGCCGAAGTCTTGATTGATGGCAGTGCCGGTCGTGTTAATCAACAGGCTGTAGGAACCGGTAGCAGTGACTTGAGGGACGTTGACGTCGAGGTGCCCCTCAAATTTGGCCGCGACACCATCAGACATCACGAGGAGATCTCCACTCGCTTTGGTCAGAGAAACTAAATCATTCGTGCCATCTGAGAAGCTCGCGGTGAGATCGGAAAGATCGAGATGGAACCCGTTGCCCCCATTTAAGCTGACACGGCGCAAGGCTAGATCAGCCCTAATACTCTGGTTGTAGGCCTCGACGGTGAGGTCATCTCCAGTAATTTCATAGAAGTCCTCCTCACCTTCTTTGGTCGTCTCCACTGCGCCAAATTCAATAACAACCGTCTCGGAAGTTCCTGTCACTGGGAGCGTTTTACCAATCTCATGGGCAAACTGGTTGACGCGAACGGTGAAGAGACCGGTCAGAATCAGGTTGCTAATTCCAATCACCTGCACCTGCCCGGTCGCAACGACCGCGTAGGCATCACCTTCCTTGATGAGTCCGACCGTGGCGTTGTTAAGCAAGAACCCGCGAGCAAAAGGGTTTGTCGATCCATCCTCAAGAGTGGCTGGACCGTCACCAACGAAGACTGAAAGACCAACTCCGGCAGCTATCTCACGCCCATCGGAGGAGGTGAATGTCAGCGAGCCTTCCACCGTGATGATATCGGCTATGGTGATACTAATGTTGGCAAGAGCGACCGAGAAGAAGACCCCTTGGCCGGCATCATACTTAAGCTCGATACTGTCAGGTCCGAGAACGATGACTTGGTTGACTGCCCTTCCGGTATTGTTGAACTGAAGGATGAGAGTGGCACCGGCAGAGATTTCAGGAAGGTTCGCGCGAAGGCCACCTTCGACTACCCCGGCAATTCCAGTTTCAGCAATCAAGAAAGCTCCACGACCATTTTCGAGGGTGGCTCCGTCGCCATTCACCTCGACCTCGGCGCTGACTTCAGAGGCTGCGATCCGAGTGATGCCGTTTGCTTGCTCGAGGAAGAAGTTACCGTTGAGACGGGCGGGAACACCCGCAACATCGAGCTTTCCAAGTTCGGCGGTGGTGTCAAGAAGTGCAATGCGCAGGAATGGCCCGGCAGGAAGAGGAAGAGGAAGAGCAGCGACCGAGGCTTCGGTAGCGCGGGTGTTGACTTGGATTTCAGCAGAGCCAACTGAGAAGAAGAGGCCGGGAAGATCAAAGAGGAGCTCGTTAATAATAAGGCGACCTGCGAGTCCGGCTTGAGAAAGTTCAAAATTGCCATTGGCATCCGTAATCGATGCGAGGGTGCGACCGGAGGCGTTCAGGTTGAGGCTGGCGTTGCTGAAGGAAAGATTGGTAAGATCTGGATTGGTCTGCTCGATGATGAGATCAGTGGTGAGTGTCTGACCCGCGATCTCGACAGAGACTTGCGTGGCTTCGAGAGCGAAAGTTGGCCCGGCCCGAATTTGGAGAGCCTTCTCCACGCCATTGATTTCGATCGTTTCATCGACAGCAGTCGAACGAGTGCTGATTTTAAGATCCAGATCGGCGGCAATCGTGACATTCGGCACGGTCAGCGCAATCCCTCCGGTGACCCTCGCGGCGAGTCCAGCCGTGTTGATCGAAATGGCACCTTCAGCGTCTACGAGAGTGAGGGCACCATCACCAAAGCTTGCGTGGACCTCGGATGCGCTGGCAACGACATCCCCTTCGGCGTTCTGCTCGAAGAGGAAGTTACCTGTAAGGTTCTGTCCATCCACTGAGAGTTCAGCCCCAATGCCAGAGATCCGGAGATAAGGTCCAGCGGGAATACTGACTTCATGAGTGACATTCCCTGCCGTGAAGGACTCAGAGATTGTCTTTCCGGTGGTGCTGATCTGAAGATTGTAGACCCCGCTTGCTGAAACGGAGTCAATCCCGAAGGCGAGTTCGCCTGATGCTTGCGCTGCGATGCCGTCGTCGAAGATAAAGACGTCTCCAGAAAGTTCACTCAGAGTGAGGAGTGAAGTTCCATCAGCAGAGAAAGAGGCAAGTCCCCCATCAAGGCTTGCTCGGAATATTTGGCGATCACCCGAACGATAACGGCTGATATTAACATTCGCGACAATCGCTTGGCCGGCCACACGGAGGTCCAGGTCCATGCCGGCAATTTCGAAGAAAGCGTCACCGGCAAGAGAAGCCGTTTCATCTGCGGCCATCTCAACTGGCGCGACCGCATCGCCGGTAGAGACACTTTCGAGAATTGCTTCTTGGAAGGAGTTGAAGCGCACGGTCACCGTACCGCTCAAGCTCAGATTATCGATGCCGATGACCGAGACCGCTCCTTCCGCCTGAAGCGCGTAGGTTTCAACTGACCCATCAGTGAACTTAACAAGTCCGAAGGTAGCATTGCTCACTAGAAATCCTCGAGCGAGAGGATTGTCGGAACCGTCTTCAAGCAAACGTGGACCTTCTCCAATAAAGATTTCAACTCCAGTCGCTCCCACAACTTCGCGGTCACCGCTGCTGGTAAAGACGAAGGATCCTTCAATGTAGATTAGGTCGCCAAGGACGATGCTGACATCGGAAAGGACAGCCGAGAAAATGTTTCCTTCGGTGGCGGAAAATGAGATCTCCAATTCGTCCGCACCCAGCGTGATTGTCTCGGAAACGGCACCGCCGGTAGTGTTGATGCGAAGGAAAATATCGGAGCCGGCTGCGACATCGGGAATCGCGAGAGAAAGAGAACCTTTCAGAACCCCGGCCAAGCCATCCCGGCGAAGAACGAAGGCTCCCTCACCATCGGTGAGTTCTCCGCCATTGCCATTCACATCGACAGACGCAGTGACGGAGGAGGCAGCGAGAGTGAGGTCATCACCGGATTTCTCGAAGAAGAAATTGCCGCTCAGCTGAGCAGTGGAACCTCCGGCAGTCAGGCCGGTGAATTCGAGCGAAGCACTCAGAGCAGAAACCCGGACAAATGGTCCAGCGGGCAGGCTGAGCGAGATGTCTTGGCCATCGAGATTGGCGCTACGCTCGACGGGTGTGGCGCGCGTGTTCAACTCCACACGGACAGTGCTGGAGGACACGATGACGCCAGGAACATTAAAGGCTGAAGATCCAACTGTAAGAATACCGTCGGTGCCATTAGGGTCAGCAATCAGGTTGCCATTTGCCCCAGTGATATTGACCAGGTTTGAGCCGTTGGCAGTTAAGGAGAGACCTGCGGAGATGACCTCAATGGAGAGCCCACCGTTATCAAGAGTCTCAAAAGAGAAGGTGCCCTGAAGGGATTGCTCACCCACGATCAGTTGGGCGTTAACTCCGATCACGTTCGCGACCGGTCCGGCACGAATCTGGATCGAACGGGTCACGGCGCCAACCGTAACGGTCTCATTGACTGCCGTTGGCATGCTATTGACTAGAACCCGGAAGGTGCCCGTAGCGGAAAGATGTGGGAGGAGAACAGAAAGCTCACCAGAGATATCAAAGGCGGAGCCGTCCGCGGTGGCAACAACCGCCCCCGTTCCGCCCTCGATCCGGAGGTAGTCAGTCACACCATCACGAATGATCGTCGTGACGTTATCAGCAGCGATCAGGAGGTTTCCATCAGCCCGCGACTGGAAGATGAAGTCCCCGCTGAGGAGTTGATCGTCCACGATAAGAGACACCTCTTGTCCCACAATGCCGATCAGTCCAGGTCCAGTATCCAAGTCCAGTATGATCTCCTCACCACCAAGAGTGATACTGCGGTTCACCGGATCCGACGTGGTATTGATCTCAGCGGCAAAGAAACCGGATGCGGAAATATCGGGAAGGGAAATTGAAAGTTCACCCGAGAAGCCAAGCGCCAATCCTGCCTCAGAAAGAACAAAGGCTCCAATCCCACCGTTTAATTTCGCCTCACCGTTGGCACCAATTGAAACGTCAGCGTTGGCGACACCACCAACCATCTCCGAAGTGTTTAAGCCAGTGGCAGTGGATGGATCAAAAGTGAAAAGAAAATCTCCTTGGACGGAATTACTGTCCAAAGCGACCTCGACACCAGTGGTTTCAATCTCGAAGTAGTTTGCTGCGCGGAACGAATACTGACGGTTCTGGTAAACCTTAGTCAGAGACTGCGCACGTGTGCTGAACTCAACTTCTGCCCCACCAAGGGCAAAAGATGCACCAGGAATTCCAGAGAGCGCCATCCCTCCGGAGAAAGAAGCCGAAACACCAAGGCGATCCGCAAAGAGGAGACCTGTCAAATCAGTCAACTCGTAGGTCGCCCCCTCTCCAAGATTGGCTTGAATGGTGAGGCGAGAAGCAGCAATCAAAAGCTCATCAAGGCGATCAGAAGTCAGCCCAGAAGACAGGACCAAAGACAGATCACCGGTGAGTGAAGCTCCAAGTAGTTTGAGTTCAGTGTTCTCGAAATCGATCTCAAAGAAGGGACCTTTCGGAAGGTCGAGAGTCACATCTCCGCCGGCGATCTTAAGGGTGGCCAAAAGCGCTTTATCGAAGGTGTTGATCTTAAGTGTTGAAAGTCCCCCGAACTTGAGGTCAGGAGTGTCAATTTCGACCGTCCCGTTCAACAGACCCGCGAAACCAGAACGACGCAATACCAATCCTCCGTTTAACCCGGTCACCTTGCCAATCCCGCCAGGGAGAGCGAGATCCACCTCAGCAAACCCAATTTCAAGTCCCTCAAAGGCAGGCGGGTCTGGAAGATCGATACCCTCAAAGAACTCGGCGAGAGTGGACTTAATTAAACTGAAATCAATGGCTCCACTAAAGCTCAGGGAACCAAGGGTGAGATCAAGATCAGGACCACTCAGGTTGAAGTCACCCATCGCTATTCCGCCGAAGTCAAACGGGAGAGTATTGAATTGAAGATCGAGAAGACCCGCAAGTTCAAGGGACCCGCCGGTGATACTTAAACCCGGAAGGTTACCAAAGAGACCTTCAAAGGGGTTTCCTTCAAAAACTCCATTGAAAATACTAAAGTTTCCGGTGGGAACCGAGAGTTGCAGTAGAGGAGCATCCGGCAGCCCCCCAAAGTCGATCGAAAGTCCCTGGAACTCGAAATTCAACAGAGGTCGTCCGTCAATAAACGAGGTGCTCAAACTGAAACTTCCTCTCAGAGTAGCGGCCTGGAGATCAATCAGGAAATCACTGGCACGAAGATCAAAACGAGGCCCGGAGGCGATCGTGATATCCTCACTAATAAGGGGCGAAGTCACCGTGACATCCGTCGCTCTGGTGTTCACCTCCAACACCAGATCCCCCTCGATCAGCACCTCATTCTCCGAGTAGAGGAACGAACCTGCAAGTTGGGTTACAAGAAACCCTTCTGAAACAACCACGAGCCCCGAAAGATCCATCTGCCCCACCGCGAGCCCGGCCGTGGAAAGACGAATATTGTCGCCAAATCCGATCAAGACCTGCTCGTCACCAACCCGACCAACCCCCGATGAAACACTTCCGGTATTCTTGTCAATCGTTCCATTTTCAAAAACAAAGTCACCCGTGATCGATTCACCCTGGGTCGTTATGGTCAGGTCATATCCCGAAAGGCGGACAAATGGCCCCGATGGCAGGTCGATCAATTGATCTCCACGAGTGTAAGACTGGGGCACCGAGCTTGAATTAAACTCCGCACTGAGATTTCCCGAGAATGAAAAGTCCACGAAGCCCGAGGAAATGATCGATCCAGTCACGCCTCCATAGACCGAATCATTTGCAAAAGTAATATTACCAGCTCCATCACGAAGTCCAAGGATCCCCTCTCCCACCGTGAAATTGGCCTGAACCTGACTAAGTTGAACCTGTAGAGAATTGGGAGCAGTGGTGATCGTGGCCGCCCCGGAGATTGTCTGATTGTCGATCACCAGATCCAAAGCACCAAAGTCCACTTTGACATCGGAGGACTTTCCAGTCGGGAAAAAGAGACGAGTGCCATCAGCTGGGTTTCCATCCCGCTCGAGCACCGTATCGATGACAAGCCCCGACTGATTAAGCTCAAGTCGACCCGAACCAGAGAAGGTAACACCCCCGAGATTTTGAGCCGCAAAATTACCACTCACGATGGCGGTATACTTGTCTGTCTGAATGAAGTGAATAATCACTACCGTGGCGTTCGCAATCGAAAGACCGGAGGAGTCAAGATCGAGCCCCCAGACTCCCGGAGTTAGAGGGGCCACTCCCAGGAAAAACTCGACCTCGTCTTGAGCGATCATTTCTACCTCATGATCGACCCCATCCAAGGTGAGCGTTTCAGAGATGAAAGAGATTGGCCCCCGATACTGGATTCGGTCACCAATTTCAAAAAAGGCAGAAATCGTAATTACCTCAAAGAAGCTTTGTGACACTTCGTCGCCGGCGAAGTTGATCGAAATCTCTCCGTCGCCCAGTTGAAGAGTTCTGGAAATTTCCTGGTCCGTTGTATTAAAGCGAACTTGCAAACGGGCACCGGCTGCGAAAGCGGAACCTGCCTGAACCTCTGCGGTGCCATAAAGCTCACCCGCAACCCCGTTAATATTCCCAAGAAGCACTCCGCTGGCATCCGTAAGAGAGGCATCAGCGGTAGTCAAAGAAAGCTCTTCAAATGCAAAAATGAACTCGACTCCACCGCCTGAAAGAGCTTCGGCAATAAAGCTAATTTTTGCATCTCCCTCATTTGACTGGATGGTAACTTTAACCGCCTCAGGAGTCGAGACCAAGAACTGCCGGCTTTCATCAACCAGCTGATAACTCATTTCGACAGCAGCATTCCTAACATCAAAACCAACCAAGTCCGCATTCACTGTCCCCTTCCGAAAGTCCACTGAAACTTCGCCACTTTCCGTAATATCGAGAGATCCATTGACCTCTGTTACCGCTACGTTTGTGCGGGGGGAGTCTGAGAAAATGAGAGAACCATCGTTAATCGTGATACTCAATCCGGTCTGGGAACCCGTGGAAAGAGTCATTGAGAAGTCGAAGATAAGATCAGCGGCCTCTGTTTCCAGGGAAATATTGTCACCGCTAAGTGAGGCCGCGCCACTCGCGGCATTCACAGTGAGTGAAGTTGAACCGGCAGTGAAATTTTCGTTTGCGATTTCCTGGCCAGTGGTATTCCAGCTGACTGAAACAGTTCCGCCAAGTTCAATATCCGATCCATAAACATGAACATCACCGGAAGCGGAAAGAACAAACTCCTGGTTCGTTGGGTTAAAGGCAAAAACGCCATCAACATCAATCACTCTCAATCCAGCTTCGGCACCATCAAACAAACCCCCGTCCGCATTGGCATCAGCCAACAGAGTGCCATCACTTAAAGCGAAGATCACCCGATCAGGATCAACAGCAATGCTGAACTGACCACTGAGTTGGGTTGACCCCAAAGTGATGGAACCAAAGAAGTCCGTGACGGTAAGAAGGGCAAGATCTTGACGCCCCGTGATGGCATCCTCGATAATATCGTTGAGAGCCTCGCTACCTGCATCGATCACCAAACGGGCGTTGTCTGCGAGATCGGCGATGGCCTGCTGACCAATTCCCACGGCCTTCAAAACATAACCGGTTTCGGTCACGAAAGGAACGAGGGCCAGAGTATCACTCAACATTAGGCCCTCGATCTCATTAAAATCACCTTCTCGGCTGGCAAAGGTCAAAAACTGAAACTCGTCACCAACCCGTGGTTCAAAGCCATCAATTAGAGAAACTTTCAAGGTTCCCCCAAGCTTTGCGCCTCCCGTGGCAATCACCCGGTCGAAGTCCTCCGGAGAAGTTCCGGCAAGTTCAATCTCCAACACTCCGTTGGTTTCAAAATCGTGAACCTCAACAAGACCAGGGCTGTTTCCCGGAGCAAACACGCCGTCAACGACAAGATCTTGGTTGGTCTCACCGGAACCTGACAAACGCTGGTCCTGATCAATGACGATGACTTCATCGGCATCGTCGCCCCAATCGAACGACTCGCCTCCTCCGAGGAAGTTCTGATCGCCTTCGTCAGCGGGGAAAAACTCAGATCCCATCTCAGCTTCGATGACATCGGCAAAACGCACCTCTTCCAGCGCGGAGGAATCAACCGCATCGAGGGGAGACTGTCCATAAGCTTCGGCTGGAGCATCGATGGGAGCAGCAGAAAGGAGGATCTTCGGTTCCAGTTGCTCAACAGCATAATCAGCCGGAGCATCGGCCCGACGACGGGACGATTTTTGAGGTGAAGCGGGGAGAGGAAGGGACACTCGGGGCGGACTCTGAAGGCCCACCACCAGCCGAACAAGATATAATTCATATAAAGTATTTTATTTAGTTTTTAGAAAAAAAGCCTTCTCCAAGAGAATCCGAACTACTCATATTATGTTTTAGTCTTAATAAAAAACTCCTCTTAATCATCAGGAGTAATGAACGAAAACCGCGGGAATGAACACCATTTCATATCACAAGGTAGTTAATTAAACTTAAATATTAATCTTTCTTAATCTATCAATCCATACATATGCCAAAGCTCCCCGTATTTTAGTCCTCTCAAGATAATCTAGAACCACCTTTCATTCAATCACTCCGGGTGTTCGCGACATGTGAAATACCATCTCTTTCAGAAAAATCTCTTCGGATGTCTATTTCCCTAAATGAAAATGTCATAATAGCTAATTTTTCAATACATCGTGATTAAATGCCACCCCTCCAAATTACCTAAAATCGACATCCCATTTCTCGGATTGGCTTCTCTTCCGACTTCTTCTGTAGAAAAGAGGAAGCCCTCGGAGCGAGAATCCTTATCACTCACCCCTATTTTTTTCGAGTCCCGACCGGAGCTCACAGTGCCGTCTCTCAAAAACCTTTTGAGAGACGCTCTAATCCCCGGCAAAACCGAGGGAGGCCCGCTGCTGACGAGCATTTTCAGCAACTTGTTTCCGGCGATAAGCGGCAAGTTTTTCAGCACGCTTTTGCACGTATCGAAGAAGCCCACGACACAACGATGGGAACATCATTTTCCCGGTCTGACGATTTGCGGTCCGCGAGATCATCCCGTGGAACCAACCCGGAAGAAAAGTGTGAAAAAGGACATCATCGAAGGCATAGTGACGGCTCACCGAACCGGGATCCCCCTGCCGACCGGAACGCCCAAAGAGCTGGCGATCCACTCGCCTGGCTTCATGCGGTTCGGTCGCGATCACATGCAATCCACCGAGCTCCCTAACCCCGGAGCCCAATACAATATCGGTCCCCCGCCCAGCCATATTGGTGGCAATCGTCACCCGGCTACGGCCACCTGCGTCAGCAACAATCCCGGCTTCTTGAGCCAATCGCTTGGCATTCAGAATGACGTGGTCGACATTTTGAAGTCCCAGCTTCCGACCCAATTGTTCGCTCGACGTGACCGTTCGCGTCCCAACTAAAACAGGCTGCCCGGTCTGGTGACAACTTAGAATTTCCTCCACCACGGCATTCTCTCGGTCTGCCTCACTGAGATAAAATCTTGGATTCGCGCGATGCGAAATATTGGGTAAATTTCGGGGGATCCGGATCGTGGAGATCCCATAAATGGTCCACACCTCGTCGGCAATTTCGCGCGCCGTGCCGGTAGCCCCGGAAAGGCGACGGTACTTCTGGAAGAAGCTTTGGAAGGAAATTTGGGCAATGGTGGAACTTGGTGAAGTGATTTCGACTCCTTCCTTGGCTTCCACAATCTGGTGAAGACCAAGTTTCCACGAACGATCCGGCATGGGACGACCTGTGCTTTCATCAATGATGACGATTTTGTCGTCCTCGATAATATAATGGGAGCCAAGAGTAAAAAACTCACGAGCCTCGAGCGCGAGGAGGACCATTTGCATTCTCCGGTCAGGACAACGCCAAAGGGGAACATCTGGAAAATCATTGCAGGAAAGGGACTTGTCTTCCCCCGAATCGGTCAAATCAACTTCCCGTCTGGATCGCTGAACGATGTAATCACTTTGGGGGCGCAGAAACTCGGCGATAGTCCATGCTGTGCGGCAGGCTGCCTGAAGCTCTTCGGATTCGATTTTTTGGCTGATCAACAGAGGAGTAACCGCTTCGTCAATCAATCCATTATCGGCCTCGTCGATTAGCGCCCGGAAAAGACCACGCTGAGTGAGTTGAACCCCGCTACCGGGTGCTCGGACAAACTTTCGCACATGTTGACGGGCTCCCGAACGATCCCATTCCCCCAGCTGGAGGCGGTCTCTTAAGAAGTCAGCAGCCACTTCTTTGGCCGTCGTGTAAGTGACCTCCACCTGATAGCCTTCACGACGGAGCGCCGGTTCGGTTTTACCAATCACAGACGCCACGGAGATTCCCAGCCGAAGGTATAACTTCTTCATCGTTCGCGCGTCTCGCTCCGCCAGATAGTCATTCGCTGTGATGACATGCACCGGTTCCCCTTTCCAAGCTTCGAAAGCCGCAGCAAGCGCGATTGAAAGTGTCTTTCCCTCTCCCGTGTCAATCTCCGCGAGATATCCGTGAATCAAGGCAAGTGCGGAAAGCATCTGAACCCGGTATGGCGTCAGCCCCAGTTCTCGGCGCGCAATTTCACAAATTACCGCGAGTGATTCGGGTTCCGGCACCGTAGATCCAGACACACTGAGACGGGTTTCGACAACGAGTCGGTTGAGTTCTTTATCGGTAAGATCTTCGAGGGGAAGACGGGCCTCATCAGCCGCTTTCACCAGTTTTATCCAAGGTTTCAGCACAGATTGTCGCCTTTTCCATTTCCCAGCGACCCGCTTGGTGAGCAGATCCAACCCCTTTAGCTCGGAATCGGCCGTTTCCTGAAAAAACGAATCCTGAAAGTGACTGGGCGGGCTAATCTGCATTTATAATCGATTACAATTGATACTCCCGCTGGAAAAACTGCCGTGCCGCATGCGACCACTGGCTTAGAAGCGGAGTCTTCGGCAATGGAAACCGTGCTACTCCCCTTTGACCGTGCTGTGGGATCACGCCATCTGCAATTTCGATTCTCCCCCGAACCTGAAAATAGGGCTCGGTAGACTGGTTGCCCGTGCGGTCGTTGACCGCCACACCCATCGATCCACCTCCAGCCACACCTAGTGCCGCACTGGGGAGATCACTCTGTCCCGCAGGAATGGCATCAAGACCTTTCAACATCAAAGTCCGCCCCTCCTGTCCCCGAATCATGAGCTCGCAATCAGCCAACGAAAGTCGGCCGGCGTCCCTTTGATGCACAACCGCGGTAAAGACATATCCTTCCTCACCCCGAACCATTCCCAGGGTTTGTCCACGAGGCACCACTGAATTCATCACTTCGTGCAAGTCATTGGCAATCCAGCGCCCGGATACCGGCGCCCGCACGACCAAATTCTCGAGTTGATCCTTCAATGCCGCTTCCCTCGAATCAAGAGCCTTCAAAAATGCCTCCAAACCGGCCAATTCAATTCCCTGCTTGTTTCGAGCCTCACGAATCAGGAGATTCCCTCGCTCGCGCTCGATTCGAATCAACTCACCTTCCTGTTCCAATTCTTCATTGGTCAACAGCAGGAGAACCTGACCCGGCACAACCATCGTTCCCGATGAGGTAACCAATTCAGAAATCTTTCCCGGGCTGCTGGTGTAGACATTTTGAAAATCCGACGATCTCACAATCCCATCCGACCTGAAATAGTAGGGCATCGGGAAAAAGGCCAGAAATGCAACAATGGTACTCAGAAAGAGAGCCACGATGCCGATTGCACGCATTCGCCTGTTCATAAGTTTGGGGCTGAAACAAACATACCGGAGGCCTTTTAGAAAAGGAAGAAGTCCCCAAATCACTCCAAAAATGAGAGAGAGCACCAAACCGACGATTAAAAATTGTTTTGATACAAATATCAAAATTCCGATCATCAGGAGAAATCGGTAAGTCCAGCTAGTAAAAAAGTAAGCAGTAAATCCAATCTGCTCCCGGCGCGAGGTTGTCGGAATAGGTCCGGGATCGATTCGAAAGACTCTCTTGTTGACCCACCAACTGATAAGAGCCTGCGAACGCCCCTGCAAATTCGGAGTTTCCAGCAAGTCACACAAAATGTGGTAACCATCAAAACGCAGAAGTGGATTAAGATTGAAAAGAAGCGCCCCAACCGAGGCTGTAATCGCGACGTTATAGGCGACCCGCGATGTCACGCCATCCGCGCCTTCCGCCCAGATCTTGACTGCCACTGCTGCCACAAAAAGCTCCACCGCCATGCCCGCGATCCCAACGATCACCCGCTGGTATTTCCGTGCAAAGGCGTAACACGACGAGGCATCAACATACGGCAACGGATTAAAAACGAGCAGCATCACACCCATTTCTGGCACTTCACGCCCATATCGCCGACAAGCGTAAGCATGGCCAAACTCATGCAGAACCTTGGTGATAATGAGACTTAGGTAAAGATAGGGCAAATTGGACCATCCCAAAACCGAACGCGAAGAATCCGAAAAGCGTGTCCAATTCTCGATCAATGCCTGAAACCCCCACGCGAAAACCACGAACCACAGCACCGCTCCTACTGGCGTAAATAACCAGGCAAACAGTGAGAGGGTTTTCCTCAAAAACGGGTCAGGATTGATCAGCGGGATTTTGAGAAACAAAAAACTGGCCAGCCGTTGTTTTCGTTTTTGCGCTTCTTCCCGCCCTTTCGCATCTTCCAATCCAGTGATGTCGGCGTTCTGGTCGCTTCTCAGAAGACCCGACTGGTAAAGTTGGGAGAGAAGTTGAACCACCTCCCCCTGTCCGGGAGCATCATTGGGATCGATCTCAAGCGCACGGTTCCAAGCCTCCTCCACCGAATCGGCATCTTCCAGATAGCAGATAAAACGATAGGCGGCCGGACGCACCCGAAAAAATCGATGCCCGAGCCGATCACATACAACATACCATGGCTCGTCGCGAAACATCTGCCGGATCATCTCAACCCCCGGAAGCAGACTTACCCGGCTACGGCTTACCCGATACCAGGATTCATCGAAGACCGTTCTCTGTTTCATGCCTTCGTGATTCTAACCCTAGAACCAGAGTTTTATCCGCACAAACTCCCAGGTGCGGTGGAGGTAAACCCAAGCAATCGGACGCTTTCCAATATCAACCTTGCAGACTCCGCTCATGCCGGGACGCCACCAGTCTTCCGGGCTCCCTGTCACAGTCACTCTCACACGAAAGTAAGTACCCGTTTCCTTCACGACGGCCACTGGTTCGTAGGTGTCAAGTGAGACCTGGAACTTATCCTCAGGGCGCGAGGTGAACGCCATTTCTCCATCCATCCCTTGCTCAAGGAAATGAATATCGCGCTCATCCACCTGAAGCTCGCCATAAGTATCAGTGATCTCGACTATACGCAGTAAAACCTCACCAACCTGGGTGGGAGACGAAAGGCGCTCCTTGAGATCCCCCTCAACGATCACGCCATCGAAGGGAGCGCGAATCTCAGTGCGAGCCAAACGGTAATCAATCACCTGTAATTTAGCATCCGCCTGCTCTATTGCCAGTTGGGAAAGCTTCATTTGCGACAGCTCCCCTTCAGCCTCATACCGACGGGTATCGGAAACACTGCGATCACGCTCGGCCTTCAACTCGGTCTTCTGCATCGTCAACTCCCGTCGATCAAGGGTCATGAGTAACTGGCCTTTCTTGACCATATCGCCAACATTGGCCTTCACGGTGTCGATATAACCCGAAAATGGAGAGGTGAGATCCGCAGACGCTTCGGTTCTGAGAAGAAACGGAGCTTTGACCCTGTGTGTCATTGGAACGATACAGCAAATACCAAAGCCAAGAATCAAAACTAAACCTGCCAGCTTCCATCCGGTATGCCGGTAGCCGAGGAGCCCGGCGAAGTGTCGCCGCACCGACCTCCACACTCTTGCTCCAATCCATCCGGATTTTTCCTGGAGGGTCACCAATTGTGGGCCGATCAGATCTAATACCACACGGAGGGCATCGATTCGTTCCTGACTCATTCCCGCTTCTCCCTGTGGATATTCCACCGTTACCGCTCCATGGACCTGACCGGCTGTTCTTAAAGGCAGCGAGACAATCTGGCAATTTGCATGGGCCTCTGAAAAGACCTTGTGTTGACGGTTGATTTCCGCGCCCTTAATGGATGGAATCCCTACTTCACAATCCTGTTCGGCAGCTTCATCCATGGCACGGGCGAGAGCTCCAGCCGTTTCCGTATCATTCCGCATCCGGCCACCATGGTTGGTTGAAATCAACTCCATAATCCCCTTTTTGCGCCACCCGAGGGTCACCCGCATCGCTGAGAGCTCGGTCCCAAGTTCGTTGCACAAGCGACTTGCCGCCTCGCCAAAATGAGCTGATTCGCCGATGATCAGCCCAAGGTCCACGACACGCGAGATTTCTCCCAGTGACTTGCCCGCGGCTTCCGCCTTTCGTTGGGCCGAAAAAGCAGCCACCGCTGACTCCACAAAATTCTTCAAGTGCACCTGCTCGTCCGGAGCAAGTGCCGTCTCGCGAGCAGTCACCAGGGTGAAGCTCATACCGCTTCCAATGATTTCAAGAGGTTGAATAATCCAAAATAATCCGCCTTCCTCAAGGTCTTTGAGTTCGGAAACTCCCCCCATGATCACCTTCCGAACCCCCGGAGGAGCTGTTCTCAGATTGCTTCCCTCGCTCTCGCCAAAAAGCTTCACCGAACCCTCCTCAACCTGCAGCGCAACACACTGACGCAACCGCCAGTCGTCTGCGGCAGCCTGCAACACGCCATTCCAAAACTGGGCGGGGTCACATCCCCCCTGTAAAATTCCACTTAAGTTCATTCTCCGTCCTCGGTTTCAGGAAGCTTCACCTTGGCCCGCAGACCGGGTTTTAGCTTGTGTTCACGATTGTCGAATTCAAAGCGCACGCGAAAAAGTCCGCTTCGTGCATCCAGTTGGGGATCAATGAAATTCAACTTCGCCTTTTGCCCCTTGACCTCCGGAACTTCGGGAAAGAGAACCTCAACCTCCATCCCCTCCTCAAGCTTCGTCAAGTGCTTCGTAGAAAGGAAAAAGACCAGTTTCATCTTGGACGCGTCGATGATTTCAAAGAGCGGCTCTACCCCACCAATTGCCTCTCCCGGGTCTTTCAGACGGTAAACAATGGTGCCAGCCACCGGCGCCTTGATGATCCGCTCATCAACTGCAAACTGAGCAATTTCCCTCTCAACCTTGAGACGTTTCACCGCCAGCTCCTTCTCCATCAGATTTGATTTGCTCTGAATCTTTTTATCATAGAGTCCTTGGGCCGTTTTGAGATCCTCCGAGGCCTTATCAATCATCAGTCCCAACCTTTTCACTTCAAGCTGCTCCTCGGTTGAGAACAAAGTCGCCAAAACGGCACCCTTTTCCACAATATTCCCTTCCTCAACTTCGACGCTCTCCACGATCTCTTCGACCGGGGAACTGATCGTAATTCGGGCGACGGGCTGGCTTGAGCCCTCAACCCATACCTCTGCATATGCGACTGAGATCAAGCCCAATAGACTTGCCACGGTTATCAAAGAACGGCTCACAATCCTTTTCAGTTTAGTGGTTTAGAATGAAGCAAGGAGCTTACTCCTTCTCTTTGGCCCGGGTGATCATGACCTCGACCTCTTCGTTTGGAATTCCCAAACGCTCAAAAATCTGTCCCGCAGACAACCAAACAGCGATCACGGATCTACTGAGAGCAGCTTCACTGGCAACCAGATTCACCTGGGAATCACCGAGGATCTGTTGCTGTTCGACCACCCGATAGAAATCGCCTTCGCCTGCATTAAACAAGTCCTGTTCCTGCTTCAGCCGCTGTTGCGCGAGCTCAACGGCCTTCTTCGCCGTAGTAATCCGCTTCCTGGCGGCATTCACACGTGTGTAG
The DNA here is from genome assembly GCA_026421245.1 of Akkermansiaceae bacterium. Lineage (GTDB taxonomy): Bacteria > Verrucomicrobiota > Verrucomicrobiia > Verrucomicrobiales > Akkermansiaceae > SW10. The sequence goes on from JAPKDJ010000043.1 coordinate 19,111, forward strand.
GCCGTATCCACCTCCAGCGAAATTCCACGTTTGGCCTTGGCCAACTCAAGTTGAGCCTGACGAACCTGTGCTTCCGCAGCATCGATCCCAGCTTCTGCTCCGTCTTTCCCAAGTGGCATTTTAAAATTGAGTCCCAGCGACCACTCGGTTCCTTGCGCTCCGCTTGCTTCGCCAAAAGCCCCTCCCGCACTGTCCTCCAAACCGTAGACTCCAGCCGACCCCGTCGCATTAAGCTGTGGCTTAGTCGCATCCTTCGCCCGGAGCACATTGAGTTTGGCGGTCTCCACCACGTGATTGTAGTAGACCAAATCGAGGCGGCGGCTTTGTCCGTATTGGATTAACTCACGTTTTCCGTTGAGAGTCGCACCGGAAAAGAATGTCGAGATTGGCTGGAAACGAGTCTTCCCATCAAGATCCGGCTCCCGGTCGATCAAAGCAAATAAAGTATTCACTCGCTCAATTTTGTCCGCTGCAGCGGTGATGTATTGGTCTTGGCGCTGATAAAGAGCGAGTTCGGCAGTTGTCACGTCGGTAAGCAGCCCTTCGTTGCTCTCAAGAAGTTGCTTGTTCCGCTTCAGCATCCGCTCGGCCAGCTCGATATTCATACGGTGCACCGCAAGCACCCGGTCTGCCGTGACAATATCTGTGTAGCGGCTTGATACTTCTGCCACCAAGTTCATGGCTTTGACGCGGGTCAGAACCTCTTGAGCCGCAATCCGACGACGGGCAATATTGACACCCGCCAGATTGGCGGTCTTCCCGAAGCCCCGGAGAAGAGGCTGGGTCACGGTGATCCCGGAAAAAGTCTCATATTCCGGGGTGAACAAAGCACTCGTTGAGGTCTGGTTCAGCGTGTTACTCAGGCGGGAGAAGCGTGAACCGAATTCCACCACCGTACCGGTGGTGTATTTCTTTTTCAGCCCAACTCTGGCCGTGAAATTTTCATCGCCAAAAATACGAGATGTATTTCCAGGCAACTGAACACCACCCACCGCGATAAATTCCCGAGTGTTTTGAGGTTTCTCGCGATCCTCGTATCGGGCCAGAGCCTCCAACCCCCATCCAAATTCTGACATTTCGCGCCGCATTTGTGCCTGGCTAATCTTAACGCTCTCAAGCTCCCCGCGAAACTCGGGATTCTGCTTTAGGGCACGGTGAGCAGACGAATAGAGACTTAAAAGTTCTGTCTGCTGGGCACTCACGGCCGGGAAAAGACTAAAAAACAAACCAGATAAAGCAAAGCCAGATAGAGATTTCATAGGTGAGACAAAATGATGCGCGAAGAGAATCAAAAAAACGCGACCTTATCTTCGCCGCAGCGGCAAAACGCTCGATTAAAAAGCACAAAAAGGCAAGCTGATTTTCCCGTTCCCCATCCCGTCAGTGTTACTTCTTAAAAGAGCCCCCATAAAATCCTCATCCAACAACCGGCCAAACAGATGACTCGAAAGTCAGTCTAAGACCGCTATCCGGAGGTCTCCATCGTGAGGCGGCCACCGATCTTCTTCATTCTTCCTTTATGCCTCCTTGTCGTTACTTGTTCTTGACGTGAACTCGGGCGGTGTTGGTGAACCCGGAAAGCTTGAACTTTTTGTCGGTGGCATGGTCCTTTACCGACAACCTCACCTCGTAATCTTTGAAGGTTGCCGGGCCGTGGGAATTCTTGCTGGTGCCCGTAGATTTATGGGAGGTGACCTTGCATGATCCCTTCGGGAGCTTTTCCGCGAATACGGGATTGGGGACGTCGAGGAAGAGGCCATCCGAGTGTTGGTTATTGATCCACTTTTTCAGGCCCTCTTCGGTGGTCGCTTCATCGAAGAGGTAGATTTTTCCTACGACGGGAAAGCTTTCGTCCTCGTTGCCGATCGACAGAGTTAGGATCGCTTGCTGATTCTTAAAAGTATAGAAGAGCAACGTGTCCCGGAATCCTAACATGGAATGACGGACTTCCAGTTTCTGAGATTTCTTTCCCTCGAGAATCCGGTCGGCATAGAGCGGAGTAGAAATGATGGCAAGAACCAGAACTGCCATCGAAGATTTTAGAGTTGTCATTATCGCTTAGACACAGAAGTTACAAAATCCTTAGATATTTTTCACCGAATGTCAAAATGAACCCGTGTCGCCCAGCGCCGGCATCAGCCGTAAAGGGGCACCCAGCCCCCCCCCGAAACAATCGGCCGCCACCTTCTGGGAATTCAGCGGATAGCCCTGCAGAAAGAATCTAAAACTCACCCTTCTCCTCTGGCTCGACAGGCATCAGATTCACCATGGCCTCCTTCCCCTAGATTTGTGCGCTTTCGGTTTGAATCCAAGTCACTTTAAATTTCTATTTCTAGCCGCGGTCGATAGCGAGGTTGTAAGGAATATCCCTCAGATCGCAAAAAATCGTAGCGGGTGGAGGGTGGTCATTTGCTCTCAGTTTCCTTTTTCAGGTCGTTTTCTCATCCCGCATCAGGGCCTTCACCGAATCATTTTACGAGTTAGGAGTATTTCCAGAGGTCAAAAGAGCCTCGCCTTGACTAATTGAAATGAAGTGGTTTCGTTTTTAAAATTCCTGCTGATTTCACACAGTTTTAATCTGTCCTTTGCTGAACCTATGATTAGGTTCAGTAACCCCCAAATATCCCCTATGAAAACCTTAACGCTTCTTTCTCCTTTTCTGATTCTAGGCATCGGTTGGCTTTCTGCTGCTCCAACCATCTCCGAATTTATGTCAGCCAATGATACGACAATTGCAGACGAGGATGGAGAATTCGAAGATTGGATAGAAATTCACAATCCTGATCAGGCTCCACTCAATCTCGATGGCTACTATCTAACGGATAATGCGACCAACTTGAAAAAGTGGCGGATTCCTCCAGTCACTTTGGAAGCTGATGGCTACCTCGTGATTTTCGCATCGAACAAGGGGCGTGATGTTCCGGGGGCAGAATTGCATACGAACTTCCAGCTGGACTCAAAAGGCGAGTATCTTGCGTTGGTCATGCCAGATGGGGTGACGGTGCTGCGACAATTTTCTCCAGTATTCCCCCAGCAATATGACGACCAATCCTATGGTGCTGGAAGCTTTGGAAATGTTGTCTTGGAAGATGCCGTAGCCGAAGGAGGCATCGCAAAATACTTCGTTCCAACAGATGGTTCCCTGGGAACGACCTGGAAAGATTTGGCATTCAATGATGCGGCGTGGCAGAGCGGGTCAGGGGGATTTGGATGGGAGAGTTCAGGAGGAACTCTTAACCCAGGGATTAGAACTGATCTTAGGGACGTGATGCGGAGCATCAATGCGGGGGGCTACTTTCGTTACCACTTCAATCACGACGACACCAATCGCCAGGTAGTGAGCCTCTTGTTTTCGGCATTCAGCGATGACGGCTTTGCTGCTTTTCTAAATGGGGTCGAGGTCGGAAGTTTTAACTCCCCGAATCCGCTAGCTTGGGATTCAAACGCAACGGGTTCACGAGGAGATTTAACAGTCCTGAGCACGCCGGTAGAGATCGACTTAGCAAATCATACCGGACTTATTCAAAACGGTGACAATGTTCTCGCCGTCAGGGGGATGAACACAAGTTCAGGCGGATCTGATTTTTTAATCTCTCCAGTCCTGACAATGGGAATTCTGGATACCTCCGGTCAGGAACTCCAAGGATACTTTAATAGCCCAACTCCGGGCAATCCTAACAGCTCGGGCGTTCCCTCAGGTCCGATTTTTGTCGATTATACTAAGAATCCTGCGCGGCCGGCAGCCGACGCCGATCTCCTAATAACCGCCGAGGTTTCCGGTGCAGATGCGGAGGTTACCGAGTTGCAGATGTTCTATAGAATCATGCTGGAGAGCGAGAAGACGCTCACCATGAATGATGCCGGAACTAGGGGAGATGAAACAGCTTCTGACGGGATCTTCTCGGCACTTATCCCGGCGAACGATTATGGGGATGGAGACATGATTCGTTGGCGCTTTGAAGCGACAGATGCGATCGGCGTGATGAGCAAAGAGCCGCAATTCGTGGATCCGAAGGATTCCCATGAGTATGTCGGCACGGTCGCTCTCGACCCAGCGGTTCAAACCAAGTTACCGGTGATTGAGCGATTCCTGACGCGCACCACCTCATCACGAGGCGCGGTGTTTTATCTCGGGGAACTCTACGACAACGTGGGATTCAGTATCCACGGGCAATCGACCTCAGGGTTCCCAAAGAAGAGCTACAATATTGATTTCAATAAGAGCCAACGTTTCCGATGGAGCCCCGATGCTCCTCGGGTTAAAGACATCGATCTTCTGACAAACTGGGCGGATAAGTCGAAAGTGAGACACGTTTTCTCCTGGGAGATTATGCGTGAATCCGGAGTGCATGGACACTTTGCACACACGGTCCGAGTTCAGCAAAATGGGGAGTTCTTCAGCACTGCGGACATGGTGGAAGATGCTGATGAGGTTTACCTAGAGCGGGCAGGTTTAAATCCCGACGGAGTCCTCTACAAAATCTACAATAATACGCTCAGTGGCGGCACCGGCGGTGTCGAAAAGAAGACCCGTAAACATGAAAACAACAGTGACATGGCGGACTTTGTGACGGGTCTTCGCCTCTCAGGTAGCGCACTATTAGATTTCACCTATGACAATGTGAACATTCCCATGTGTGTCAATATGTGCGCCGCGAATTGCATTGTTCGGAATACCGATATGCATCGCAAGAACTGGTATCTCTACCGGGATACGGGAAGAACGGACGAATGGGCGATTCTCCCCTGGGACCTCGACCTGGCGCACGGTCGCAAGTGGAACAGCACCGATACTTACTTTGACAATAAACTGCTCACCTCCGGGACCATTCAGGTGGGGACCGCCGTCAAATTAGTTTCTCAGTTGTTTGGAAAACCAGATACCCGCGAGATGATTTATCGGAGGATCCGAACACTGTCGGATAAGTTCCTCCAGCATCCAGATACTCCAATGGAGAAACGCTGGTTCGAGCGGCGGCTGGATGAGCAACTGGATTTGATCAATCCCACTGATATCACGCCGTCTGATGCCAGGCAGGATTATGTGAAATGGGGATCGTGGATCCAAAGCCAAGGCAGTACGCGCCCCTACACATTTGAGCATAACGACATGGAAGATATGGCGAAAGGGATTGATCGTTTTCGCAATGAATACCTGCCAGGTCGTCGCGACGAAATCTATAATCGGAGCCGCCAAATTCCAGAACCACAGACCGGGGCGGTGCGGTTAGAGTTCCTGCCCCTCGTTGTTACCGGCGCGGCATGTAACTATCAGGTTCCAGTTGATGGATCGGAGGGTGTGAACTGGACCACTTCAAATTTCAATGACGGAACCTGGGCTTCGGCTACAACAGGAGTTGGTTATGATCGCGGATCTGATTACGGTCCGTTACTGGGGGTGGATACCGAGGATATCATGAACGGCATCAACGGATCTGTTTACGTTCGGATCCCATTTGAGATTGCTGATCCCTCTATCTTTCAGGCTTTGGAATTACACATGAAATATGACGATGGGTTTGTGGCTTACCTAAATGGCGTTCGGATTGCCGCCGATCGTGCACCAGCTCCGGTCGAGTGGAATTCAACGGCAACGGGGAGCCACGAGTCCGACACAGAGGCGTTCGATATCTTTGATGTGAGCGGTTTTGCCAGTCAACTACAGGCGGGAACCAACGTTCTTTCGATTCACGGAATGAATACGTCCATAGGCAGCAGTGATTTCATTGTCCTTCCAGAGTTGCACGGTGGGGTTTCTCAGGATCAGGGAGCGAGTGCTGAGCCTTTTATTAATTTCGGTCGTATCGATTTTCATCCTGAATCGGGGAATCAGGACGAGGAGTTCATTGAGCTCATCAACAACCAGGAAATCTGGGTGGACCTGTCCGACTGGAAAATTGAAGGTGCCATCGAGTTTTCAATTCCTCCTGGAACAGTGATTCCTCCGGGAAAGAGTCTTTTCCTAAGCCCGGATATTCCAACCTTCCGGGCGCGTGCAGTGAGTCCCAAAGGCGGCGAACAGAATTTCGTTGTTGGGAAGTATAAAGGGCATCTCTCGAACTTTGGTGAGGAGATTATTCTCCGGGACATCTCCGGGGTCGTCAATAATCAGACAAGCTATGTCGGGAACCCCAGCGATCCTCAGAAATACATCGTGATTTCAGAACTCATGTATCATCCATCCGGTGACGGGCAAGCCGAGTTCCTTGAACTCCTGAACATAAGCAACACAGTTACGGTTGATCTGACTGGCGTCACTATGGGGAGCGCTGCTGATTTCGATTTCACTGGTTCTGGCGTCACTAGTCTCGCGCCTGGGCAAAGGGCGTTGATTGTTCGGAACGCAGCAGCCTTCAATGCGGCATATGGTGCAGGGCTCCCCGTGGCTGGTGTTTTTGCTAATGACACCGCTCTTGGGAACGGAGGAGAAACCATCAAGCTAGAGGATGCAGAGAACGGGACCATTCAGGAATTCCGCTACGATGACGCTTTCCCGTGGCCCCTATCTCCCGACGGTGACGGATACAGTCTTGTGCTAATTAATCCGCTCGCAAAGCCGGACCATTCGGCTCCTGAAAACTGGCGAGCAAGTGCATCAACCGGTGGCACCCCCGGCAGCGAAGAGCAAGGTGGACCAGGCTTTGTCGGAAATCCAAATGCCGACAGTGATGGCGACGGACTCAGCGCACTTCTTGAGTATGCTTTGGGAACGAGTGACGCGAATCCCCAAGCCGGCCTGGGAGCGTATAGTTCTTCATCAGGCAGCTTCGACAATGGTCAGGGCAGCAGCGATACCTACGCTACCTTCACGTATCAAAAGTCTCAATCTGCCGCCCATGTTACTTTTACTGTGGAAGTTTCCAATAATCTTGAAGACTGGCAAGCAGCTGACGTTGTCGCTGTTAGTCGTGCTGATAATGGCAACGGGACTGCCAACGTGACAGTTCGTTCCGCACAAGTACTGACGAGCGGGCTGAAGAAGTTTTTCCGGCTCAAAGTAGCGCTGCAATAGTGGATTGCTCAACCTTCTCGCTTCCTTCCTCTAAGAAAGCTTCTTTAGAATCAAACCTCACCGTAATTCAGAAGTAATTCATCTCCGATATCAGTGGTGAGGCTGCCTGGAACTGATGCTGATTCATAGTGATCAAAGCACAAGCAGTCGTCCCAGATGCCCGCGCGAGATCTGGAACTGATTCAACGCAATAGCTGATTCCATCTGTTCCACTCCACTCAAAACCTAATTGCCCACCTTCCTCTTTGAATCTGATCTCTTGAACCGCTCTATGGATCACTGAAAACCACTTCAATGCTGTCCCCAGAATCCATCTAGGATGGCTCCAGCATCTGAAGCTCCTGCATCCTAACCTCCAAATAAATGGGAACCTCCTTACCTACATTCTTTCAAAAGCTCCCGCTCATTCTCCTCTTACTCTTGTTTCACCCCCTCTGTGCCCAAGAGTTTGTTGTTATCAATGGGAAAAAAGCATCTTCCACCAGCTTTATGGCGAAGCTCAAGGCTGCCAACAAAAAGAAGCCCTCCATTCAGACCCATAATTTCATTAGCAATAACGGTCTCAGCATTCACAAAAAATACAAATCCATCCCAGGCCTCATGAGCCTCAGACCGACCATAAATATTAGAAATAAGAACAAGAAAAAAACCAAGTTCACCTCAGAGCAGTTAGTCCGTTTGATAAAAAAAATGCACCAGAGTGGCCTCTTCGAATACGTCGAGCCCGACTGGATTATGAGCATCGAACAAACTCCCACTGATTCCGCCTACACAGACGGCTCCCTTTGGGGACTCAAAAACACAGGCCAAAGCTCAGGGGCAGCCGGCATCGACGTTAACGTAGAACCCGCTTGGGCGATCAACTCAGGAAGCCCGAGCATCGTCGTTGGCGTTGTAGATACCGGCATCCGATATACCCATCAAGATCTTGCGGGCAATATGTGGGTCAATCCTGACGAAATCCCAAATAACAATATTGATGACGACAACAATGGCTACATCGATGACATCCACGGCATCAACGCCATCAATAACGATGGCGATCCCATGGACAATAACGACCATGGGAGCCACTGTGCCGGAACCATCGCAGCCACAGCCAATGACTCGGGACGCATTGTCGGCGTTGCTTACGGAGTCAAACTCATGGCCTTGAAATTTCTCGATGCCGCTGGCAACGGGGCCACATCAGATGCTGTGGAATGTATCGATTACGCCATTTCCGAGGGCGTCGATGTCCTCAGCAATAGCTGGGGTGGTGGTGGATCTAGCTCCACGATGCTCAACACCATCAGTGCCGCGAACGAGGCTGGAATCCTGTTCATTGCTGCGGCAGGGAACGAATCATCCAATACCGACACCTCAGCGAACTTCCCTTCCAACTATGAGGTCGAAAACGTCATCTCGGTGGCCTCGATTGATCGCAACGGAAACCTCGCTAACTCTTCCAATTACGGACAGACCACTGTTGATATCGCTGCCCCAGGCGTTGATATCCTCTCGTCCACCTCGGGTTCGGATACGGAATACCGCAGCTTTAATGGCACCAGCATGGCCACCCCACATGTCGCAGGCGTAGCGGCACTTGTGCTCAGCCAATTCCCCGGCGCAACTGTGACCGAACAAAAAAACCGCATCCTCTCAACAGCAGTCCCGCTCTCATCCCTCACAGGAAAAACCCTGACAGGTGGCAGAGTCGATGCCCACGCAGCTCTGACTGTCACGGAAGACGGGTCCCTGGAAATCTCAGTATCATCGACCCCTTACCCACTCATCGAAAGTAAGCCGGCCTCTGTCTTCATCAAGATAAACGACCTCCTCCCCCAGGTTGGGGCCACTGTCACAGGGAGCTTAAATGGAGGAAGTGCCATTTCATTCCTAGACAATGGAGCGGCTCCCGACCTTAGTTCTGAGGACGGAATTTACTCCGCATTCGTTTCGATCCCCCCTTCCGTCACTTCGGTCTCCCTTGCTGTCAACGCTTCAAAAATCGGCAAAATTCCATTCTCGAGCAACTTTCCCCTTAAGGTCGTCACTCCTCCACCGAACGATGATTTCGCTAACCGATTCATCCTAACCGGCGGAACCACCCAAGCGACAGGAGTCAATGAATTAGCAACCACTGAAACGAACGAAAAAACCAACCCCTCGAGCGCCGGGCAACACACCGTGTGGTGGCAATACACGGCTCCCTTCTCCTCCGACTTAACCCTTTCAACATTAGGGAGCAACTACGATACCACCCTCGCCATCTATACCGGCACCCCGGCACTTTCCAGCATGACGCTCGTAGGAGCTAACGATGACAATTCAGGGGTATCAAGCTCCGTAACATTCACCGCGATTTCCGGAAATAACTATTACATCCAAGTCTCAGGCTATCTCTCGGCAACTGGCAACATCGTCCTGAATTACACAGATCCAGGAGCAGCCAGCGGCGCCCCCCTGATCACCACGCACCCCAAGTCACAAAACCTCCTTCTAAATGAGGCCCTATCACTCACCGTCAGTGCCGCCAGTTCCTTCGATCTAACATACCAATGGCACAAAGACTCAGTTCCAATCCCCGGTGCCACCTCCATTAACTACAGCATTGCTGCCGTTGCCCTCCAGGACAGAGGGAACTATTACGTCACAGTCACAGACTCAAATTTCCTAACCACAACAAGTCAAACAGCCACCGTTTCCATCAATCCCACCGCCATCCGTCCAGTGAACGACCTCTTTGCTGATGCTGAAATCATCAATGAAAATTACGGGCGCGTCACAGGGGAAAACGTTCTCGCCACCAAGGAAACAGGAGAACCTGAGCATGATATCGGGGCAGACGGCATCACCTCTATTTGGTACACGTGGACTCCATCCGCAGACGTTACGATCAGGCTCAACACCTTTGGTAGTGATTTTGACACGATCCTCGCTTCCTACACCGGAACCGCCCTGAATGATCTGACACCAATTGACTCCAACGATGACTCTGGGAGCGTCCAGAGCCAAATCCAGTTTCCCGCCACGGCTGGGGAGACCTACTATATCGCCGTCGATGGATATGAAGGGGCGGAAGGGCAAGTCGTCCTCAACTGGGCAAGCTACATCCAAACCATCCCCGGCCCCAACGACAATTTCGTTGATGCCCTGGAATTAATTGGCAGCTCGGATATTTCAAATACCTACCACAACAATTCCGCCACCGGAGAAACGGGTGAACCGAATCACGCAAGTAATGGCGGATTAGATCGTGATCAAAACTCCCTGTGGTGGAAATGGACAGCCCCGTCTTCCGGATCGGCGACAATCAGTACCAACCGGAGCTCCTTCGATACGGTCCTGGCTGCCTACTCAGGAGTCAATGTCAACGCCCTCACGGAAATCGCCTCGAATGATGATTCCAATGGACTTCTAAGTAAAATTACCTTTTCCACCGTAGCAGGCCAAACCTACTATTTTGCGGTAGACGGCTATGCAAAAAACACGGGTGACGTCTCCATCATCATGAATTTTGTCCCCAGTGGATTCTCTTCATGGATCAGCTACTACTTTGCAGACACAGCCGCCGCTCCGTTGGCAGATCCCGACGGCGACGGAGTCCCGAACCTCGCAACCTATGCCCTGGGACTTACCCCTGGAACGTTCAGGCTTGATAGCTCGGGGACTAATAGATTCCCCTCATATAACCCACTGAATGCGTCCACAGGCGGAATTTCTTTCACTCTCCCCGCGACAGCTCCTTCAGACATCACATACCGAATAACGGAAAGCACGAACCTCCGCAATTGGTCAGCCATTGCTACCAAAATAGGAGCTTCGCCATGGGTTTTTGAACCCGGTATTTCCAGCAGCGAAGAATTCACGCCCAGTGGCGCAATAAAAACGACGATTGGTAATTCCAGTACCTTTGCGGTGACCCCAACTTCCTTTTTACGCTTGGAAATCGAAAACTAACTCGGCGAAAATAACCAACCCCTTATCTCTCCCAGCCCTTAGACAACGCCCTCAAGCGATCCGCCCAAAAAGCAATTTTCCGAGCAGCCCATCATGAAACCTCTCCAAGTTCTCGCATTCCTACTCCTTTTGACCAGCCTCCGCAGCGCTGAAGCCGATGAACTGAAGGTATTGACTCACAATGTTTGGTACGGATTCACCCAGGGCAAACCTGAGCGTCATCAGGATTTTCGCGATTGGGTCAAAGCGCAGACTCCTGACATCGTCGCCCTTCAGGAACTTAATGGTTACAACGAAGAAAAATTGAAAGCCGATGCCGCTTCCTGGGGACACGAATATTTCGTGCTACTGAAAACCAACGGATTCCCCACCGGAATAACTTCGAACAAACCGATAACGAAAATCACCCGCCAGCTGGACGGTTTTCATCACGGACTTCTCAAAGCGACCACGCATGGGCACCCCGTTTACGTCATCCATCTGCACCCGAGCAATTGGAAAACACGGATTCAGGAAATCAACACGATCGTCAAATTAACCGAAAAAAACGCGATCATCCTTGGCGATTTCAATACGTTTTCGAAACGTGACAAGCCAGTCTACGATTCCGGGCAGTTGGTTCCCTTCTTCTCAAATCGCGATAAAGCAATGGGAGAGAAAAATCTTAAAGAAGGCGCTCTCGACTACGAGGTGATATCAAAAATCGAGTTTGCAGGATTTGTCGACATCGTCGACAAGCTACGAAAATCGTTCGGCGGAACCTTCCCAACCAAACTTCGGGCTCACGAAAATCACGGTGATCATCGCAGACTAGACTATATTTTTGTCTCCAAAGAGATGGCTAAAAAATGCACCTCAGCGTCCGTCATCGATAACCAAATAACGCAAATGCTATCCGATCACCTGCCGCTCGTTGCCACGTTTCGGGATTGATTCTTCCACGCTTTCGCCACAGCAATCCTCGGCGCTCTCTAATAATCAAGCGGACTGGGCCGAATATGGTCACGGCGCAGGTCGACGACGGACTCCGCCGGCATTGATCATGTCATCCCAAGGAGCGTCTGTGAGGAGTTGAATAAGCGACTCTTCATCTTGGATGTTCATGCCCTCCGAAATGAAGGCCACTTCAAAATAAGGTCACACAACGGCAGGGGCAACTGGGAAGGAAGCGGAACGGTTTCGGGGTGTTGAGCGAAAGCGGATTGAGGGCCGTAGAGGCTCGAAATAAGTGATTTCTGAGTGCGACTAGAGGCAGAGCCTCGGCACTTAGTGCCGGCACCAGATTGATCCACTTATAGGCGATCACAACATCCTTGGCCACGCTCCGGCGCCTTCAAAGTCGCAGACTCCCAAGTTATACTGGGCGGTGGCAAGACCCTGCTCCGGGCAGAAACCAATCAATCGCTTGCATTCCGAGCCCCGTTTCTCTACCCAGTTTCAATGAAACTTCTTTTTTGCACCCTCTTCGTCGCCCTACCGCTATCGCTGATGGCAGAGAACAAATTCGAAGGCAGGCTGGAGCCCTTCCTCGGCAAGCCTAAGATGGAGAGCCAGCAGGTGTTTGAAGGCAGCCGCTTCCCCAACGTCGCGGTCGCGACCGATGGGACCATCCTAGCGGTGTTCGCGCAGAACGGAGTAAGCGTGCGGCGCAGCGAAGACGGCGGCACGACTTGGGGTGATCCGATTGGCA
>JAPKDJ010000006.1 GCA_026421245.1 Akkermansiaceae bacterium
CAGTCGAGTTCAAAGTAGTGCGCAAGCATCGTGTAGGGACTCGCCAAGGTGAAGTCAGTCCCAAGACTGGGCCCTTTGCAAAGCTCCAACGCATCGTAAAACTTCGGCATCCTCCTCGGCTGCTTCAAGGTAAAGGAAACGAGTCCACCATAGCCTCCCTCGTTTCTCCGGATCAAATTATATTCGTGAGGCGTGTTGTATTTCGGATACCAAACCCGACCCACTGCAGGGTGCTCGTGCAGATAATCCGCCACCAGTTCCCCGTTCTCATTGGAACGTTGAACTCGCTCGCGATAGCTCTTCATGTTTGAAATTAGAACCCGGCAATCCCCACTATAAAGACGCGATCCCCCATTGGTGTCCTCGCTGAAAAACGAGCGGAACTCGGTGGCCCAGGGCGACTCTGCATTCAGAGTGACCATTCCCGCCATGACATCACCCGCACCCGAGACCCACTTCGTCAGGCTCGTCGTGACAAGGTCGGCATATTTCAGAACCTCCAAATTTACCGAGCTCGCCACCGTATCGTCAACGACCAGAGGCACCCCTCCCTGCCGACACGCTTCTGAAACCCTCGGGAGATTCACCGTGCGTAAAAGTGGATTACTTGGCACCTCACAAAAAACGGCCGAAAATTCACCTTCCTGGATCCGCCGAACCGCGACATCGAAGTCCTCTCCATCCGCGTCGTAGAGAAAGACCACTCCATTTCCAAAACGCTCCTGAACCTTGAGGGCATCCACATAGGGAAACTCAAGTTGCAGGGTCTTTTTACTTGGAAAAAGGTTCATCACCGAGCGATAGGCCGAAAAAATCCCCGCCATCCCGCTCTCATAAATAAAGTGATCATCCAGCGCCGCCCCGGAAAACTCCGCGAGCTGCTGCTTCAATATGACCGTCGATCCCCCCGCCGGCTCTTTCTCATTTAAATGATCTTCCGCCTGCCGACTACTAATAATCTCCCCTGTGAAACGCCAATACTCCATCGCCACCCCAATCGCAGTCTCGGGAACAATGAGAGCCTGCATGCCATCATCGTAACTTGCGATTCGGGTCGCCACCGCCAGCTTCCGCTCGACATACCGCTGGGCTCCTTGCGCCGCCCTTTTGTGAGGAAACACAATCGCCCGCTTCCCCGACTCGGCAATCTCCTCGGTCGCCTTTGCAAAAAGTCGCTTCACCAGCGGATGAAGAAAAAATCGCGGATATCCGGCCTCCAGCTTCTTCATCACCCGGTCCCGCCCCTCCTCGTATCCGATCACCGAATCCCAGGTTGGCAGGGACACCGCGCACGCATGAGTCGTATCCGGCATAGGACGTCCCATTGACCGAGCATTCCAGAGAGGTTGTTTGAGAAGATCCCGCACGAAGCGATTTCTGACCGCTCCGGAGGGTTTTCGCAAGCCCCGCTTTCGTGATAATTGCGTTGACACCAGCAAAGTCGATCCATAGCTTGCGCGCCCCTTAAAGCACGTCGGATTCCCCGATGGGCCCAACGGAACCCAGAAAAACAATGAAAACGTTTTCAGCAAAACCAGCTGACGTCGAGCGTTCATGGCACATCATCGATGCCAAGGACCAGATCGTCGGGAAAGTCGCAGTGGAGGCTGCCAGCCTCCTTCGCGGGAAGCATAAGGCCATATTCACGCCCCACATTGATACCGGTGACTTCGTTGTCATCATCAATGCCGAGCACGCCCGCTTCACCGGAAGCAAGGAGCAGCACAAAATTTACGCCCGCCACTCCGGCTACGTCGGTGGTCAAACCATCGAGACTCCCTCGAAGGTCCGCAAGCGTCGTCCCGAGCTCATTCTCGAGTGGGCTGTGAAAGGCATGGTTCCAAAAACCAAGCTTGGTGCCGCCCAAATGAAGAAACTCAAGGTTTACGCCGGTGACACCCACCCGCACGAAGCCCAGGAACCAAAGCCCGTCACTCTCTAAACCCAAACTCATTCCTAAAATACTATGAGCGAAACTTTTACTGCAACCGGGCGTCGCAAGACCGCCGTTGCCCGCGTCTGGATCACCGCCGGAACCGGAGAAATCACCATCAACGAAGACCCCTTCGAAGAAGTCCTGACCACCCTGACTCTCCAGGGCCAACTTCTCGAGCCTCTTCAAATCACCAACCTTAAGAACAAGTTCGACGTCAAGGCCATCTCCCGCGGAGGTGGACTTCACGGCCAAGCCGATGCCATCAAACTGGCCATCGCCCGCGCCTTGATCCAGCACGATCCCGAACTTCGTCCCGCCCTCAAATCCGCCGGCCTTCTGCGTCGTGACCCACGTGCACGTGAGCGCAAGAAGCCCGGCCAGCCCGGAGCCCGTAAGCGCTTCCAGTTCTCCAAGCGTTAATCCACCCGAAGAACCCCACCTTTCAAAAAGCCGCCTCCTTTGGGATGCGGCTTTTTTTTAATTCCTTTGCGAGAGTTTCACTCTCTCAAGTCCTTTCTTGGAGCAACTCTCTTCCGCCCCCCTGCATCTCCACGTCTCTGCGTGAGTTCCTCAATAGGTCACATCGTCACGACCATTACCCGATTGCCCGCGCCGCCTTGATCGTATTCTTCATCAAGAGTGCAATCGTCATCGGCCCCACTCCTCCCGGCACCGGAGTGATTGCTCCGGCTTTTTCCGAGACCTCATCATAGGCCACATCACCGCAGAGCCGATATCCCCGCTTCGTGGATTGATCTTCCACCCGGTTAATTCCCACATCGATGACCGTTGCTCCGGCCTTCACAAAATCAGCGCGAATAAACTCCGGAATTCCAACCGCGGCCACAATGATGTCGGCGCGTCGACACACTTCAGCGAGATTTTTCGTCCGCGAATGAGCCACCGTTACCGTAGCATCACTGCCTCGTGCCATGAGCAACAAGGCCATCGGCTTCCCAACGATCATGCTCCGCCCCACGACGACAGCTTCGGCACCTGCCGTCTCCACTCCTACCGCTTCCAAAAGCCTCATGCAACCGGCAGGCGTGCAAGGCACAAACCCGGTCGGATCTTCCAGAGCCAACTTTGCCACGTTCTCCGGATGAAACCCATCGACATCCTTCGCCGGATCGATTGCCCGCACGATGGCCTCCTCATCAATCTGGGGCGGAGGCGGAGATTGCACTAAAATCCCATGAATCGCAGGATCGGCATTCAACCGCGCTACGGTCTCAAGAACCTCTTCCTGAGTCGTTTGCTTTGACAAAATAATCTTCTCCGAGTGAATTCCGAGTTCCGCACACTTGCGCACCTTGGAGTTCACATAGACTTGGCTCGCCGGATCTTCTCCGACCAAAACCACTGCCAATCCCGGCGTGATTCCCCGACTCTTCAATTCAGCAATCTCTTCCGAACACTCAGAGAGTACTTCTGCCGCCACCTTTTTCCCGTCAATGATCGTCGCCATGATTATCTACGTGGTCGGTGATACCTTCCAACAAGGAATTCTCAAGCCTAAGCCGCTCTTTCTCAAATCCCTCATCATCCAACTTTCTGGGTATTGTAATGGGCTCACGAAGAGTCAGGCGAACCTTGCTAAAAGGCTTGGGGATTTGAAATCGATCCCACGTTTTTAGCGTCCAGCATGAAAGATACTCGATATGCATTGGCACCACCAAAAGTCCGGTAGTCTGCGCAATCTTGACCACTCCAGGCTGTAGTTGATATCGCGGCCCTCTGGGACCATCTGGGGTGAAAACCAAATCCTTCCCCTCCTTCGCAGCCCGCCGTAGCGCCACAATCGCTGGCGCTCCCCGCCGACTGCTCGAGCCATGAACCGCGCCCACCTTGAACACCTTTACGGCAGAGGCCAACACCACCCCGTCCATGCTTGCGCTCGTCAAAACAACGACCTCACGCTTGCCATACATTTTCCGCCAGAGATAAGGCGACACGATGATTTGGTTGTGCCACAACACGTGAATGATGGGTTCCTTCCTCTGATTGAGCTTTCCAACTTCACCCACAATCTCACAACGCAGAGTCATCCCCAGCAAGCGAATCAACCACCCCCCGAGACACCCGCTCGTGCGAGCCTTCCACGAAGTCCTGATTTCGTTCTTGGAGGCCACAATCTAAACCAGAAAGCCGGCCCCAATCAGAGTTTCGGCGAGATATTGCTGCTTCGACAGCTGATCGAGGTAGAAGCCATGACGCTCCTGATCTGGTTCGCACCACGATTCCGAATCGATCAATACCGAGTAATCCGCCATCTCCGCAAAGGTGAGATTCTCCCCCCCTTGCTGGAAATAGGTCACCGCCGCATGAATCGCCGCCCCCAGGGCTGCGCCTTCATGGGTCACCAAGGAGCAACTGGGAACCCCGGTCACATCCGCAATCAATTGCCGCCAAAACCGGCTCTTCGCCCCGCGCCCCGTGACGCGAATATTTTGAAAATCATAATCCAGTTCCACCATCCGGTGATACCCATAGGCAAGCCCCAAGGCGATCCCCTCCAAGGTGGCGCGTGCCACATTGGGTTGCGTAAAATTCAGCGCGGTGATCCCGTGATACATCCCCTCCCCTTTTTCGCCCGAGGTCCCATGCCCCAGCGGAAGAGCCATCAAACCACCCGAACCCACCGGAGCCCGTGAAGCCGCCTGCTCCATCTCCAAACCAGACCAATTGTAGTGCTTACGAATCATTTCCATCGAAGCAACCGCGCGTTCTTCCGTAAAATGAGAAAGCCATTGGTCGGTGGCATCGCACCACAGATCGACCTCACTCCGAGCATCCACCCGCGCTTCCTTACTGGTGCCCCAGACCGTAGCGGAACTTCCGAAGTCCCAGACCGCAGTCCCCGGGTCCACCGTTCCCGCGCCCAGAGTCCGCATCATCGAGCGTCCACTGCCGATTCCAACGAGTATTTCGGTTTTCAATCCCCAGCTCCTCGCAATCTCGCCACGGAGCGGCCCCAACAGCTTCTCGGATCCCGCAATCGGGGAAAGCATACTCGAAAGATTCGGATCAACAAAATCCACGATGGACTGGCACCATCGCCTGTTGGGCACATCAAAAAAGCCAGTCCGTGACGCATCACCCGCCTCCGTCTTTTTGACTCCCGTGAGCCAGTAATTGATGAACTCTCTCGACTGCATCACCGAAGTCGTCTTTCGAAAATGATTGGGCTCCCGCTCCTTTACATAAAGCAGCTTGGTCACCAGTGAATCCACTTTGAGACGATTGCCAATCAACTCACTCAAACCCGGCGCACCTCCGAAGGCCCGATTGAGTTGCTGGAGCTGTTTGGCCCCTGAAGTGTCTCCTTTGATTTTCGCCGGACGCACGATCTGGTTATTCTCGTCCAGCAGGACCAGTCCCTTCGACTGTGCCCCCACCGACATCGCCACCACCTTGTCACGCTCGACTCCCAGGGAGTTGAGGCATTCCTTCACGGTCCTATCCAACGCGGCGATCCACATCGCCGGATCCTGCTCCTGACTGCCAATCGGCACACCTTCAACCAAGGTGTGAGTCTCGCTGGCAGAAGCCACAACCCTCGCAGATTCCAAATCGACAACGATGGCTCTGGTCTCTGACTCCGCTGATTCGACTCCGAGGAAATACATAGGCTTTTCTTCACGGATAAAAACGTTTCGGAGCCTCTCTGACAAGCTCCATCACGGTTGGAAGAACAAGCTGGGCTGCAGGACTCAATTGACTCCGCTAGGCTCGGCACAACGCATCGCCGAACCTCTCTCCCACTTATCGGAGGCTTCTTCACCGTTCCAGGACGTTCTCCCGCGTGCCCCTGGAATCACGACACTCTCAAAGACGAACTCGCCAATAATCCTGAAACTCTCGATCTCATCTTGGGGCGATTCCCCCGCCACGGGAAAGTCTATTATGAAACCAGACGTCTGCACCTCGCGAAAAAGAGAAACCTCAATGGTCAAGAAAATCAATGGCCTCGCAGTTCCCATGATACGGATCAAGGAACTTGCAAAGGGAATGGCACTTCTGGAAGACCAATTCCAAAAAGGCGCCGGGGACACTACGCAACCCTCACCAACATTGGGGGCACCGCAAAATCGAACGCGTCAAAATCTCCTAATGACCCAACGATTCTTTCGTACCTGACCAAAAAGAACGCTGGAGTTAGTGCTCCTCCACTCCTACTTTCTCTGCGAGATCATGATCACTGTCACCGAAAAAGCCGCCAACGAGCTCACCGCTCTGTTGGCCTCAAAAGACGCTCCCGAGGGCTCCGGCCTTCGCCTTGGCGTGGAGCGTGGCGGTTGCGCGGGTCTGGCCTACACCATGCGTATTGGCGAACCGGAGGAGGGCGATAAAATCATCAATCTCAACGGCACCCGCTTCATCGTAGCTCACGATTCCTTCGACTTTCTCACCGGCTGCACCGTCGATTTCGCGGACGAACTCTCAGACCGGGGCTTCAAAATTTTTAATCCCAATGCTTCCCGCTCCTGCGGTTGCGGGACCTCATTTGAACCATCCGAAGAGGGTAAAAAGCCCACCTACGATCCGGCTCTCGACGGCACCAACTGCAAGTAGCCTCCGTTTTTATGTCTCTCCCCGACCCAGACGACCACGGCAGGAAACGCCCGCCCATGTTTTGGTGGATGCTCGCCAATATCCTTGCCATTGCTTTTGCCATCACCTCCTGGATCGTTTGTCTGAACCTTTTCCGAGACCCCACCCATCCCACAAGTTATCGCTGGATGATGAACGTGGGGCGCATTGATCCTCTCGAAGCTTTCACTCGTGATAAAACCAAGGATGGCACTAAAGTTCCCAATCCCCAAAAAGTCCAAACACCCCAGCAGTTAGAAGCCCAATTTCAGAGTTACAGTAATTCTGATCTCGAGGCTATCAATCAAGAATTCAAACGAGCCTACCTCACAAACTTTAAGAAACCCAAATTCCTAACCTATGTCACTGGAGAATTCCGCATCATTGGAGTCAAAGCACTCACTGAAAAGGACTTTCTTAGCTCGGGCATTGTCGTGAAGGCCCAAGCTCTCGTTCGTCCTGATGCCGTGGCCGACCCCATCCCCTACCCGGTTTTCATCGAGTGCCTTTTCCCAAGCAATAACGCCACCCCTGAGAGTTTTCAGGTCGGAAATACATTAATGCTAGAAAAACAGAGGCACTGTGCCGCTATCCTTAATGTGGGAACGACCGAATTTGAAGATCGCAGCGCCTTGTTTTTAACCTTGGTGCCTTTAGCCGCTGTTGAATACACCCCGGAAGAAGGCGAGTCCTTCAAGATCTCTCCTCCCAAGATGGCCAACCTCGAAGGTATTCTTCCCGCCTTTCCCTAACTGACGAAACAATGAGCTGGAGTTCCCGCCATCGCGAGTCGCGCTGGACCGAATCAAAACGCTTCTTGAAGCGTTTCTGGGAGTTCGCGTGGAAAAGTACGCTTACGCTCCTGGTCCCCATTCTCCTTGCTATTGGATGGTATGCCTATCAGGCCAGCAAATATGACCTGAGCAAGATCGAGCAAATGCCAGCGCGCACGGTTCTAGTGGGCCGCAAGGGGGTGGAATTTGGAACCATCCATGGAGAGAACCGCCGCTTGGTTGAACACGATGAAATTCCCGAATTCCTCAAAACCTGCCTTTTCGCTCGCGAGGACTCCCGATTTTTGGAGCACGAGGGAGTCGATTTCCTGGGCTTGGCTCGTGCCACCTTGCGTAACCTGAAGGATCTCGATTTCACACAAGGAGCTTCCACCCTCTCAATGCAGCTGGCTCGCAATACCTACGACCTGCGTGAGAAAAAATCACTCAACAGAAAATTTCTCGAAATCGCTCTCACTTACCGGGTTGAGGCAATATTTCCCAAGGAAGAAATCCTCACCCACTACCTGAACCGAATCTACTTTGGAGCCGGGTGCAATGGGATCGAGGAGGCCGCCCTCACTTACTTTGGCATCCCCACGTCTCAGCTCAACCAGGGACAATCCGCTTTGCTCGTCGGCATCATTCGCGCTCCCCACGCATGCAGCCCATGGCGAAACCTTGAAGGCGCCATCAAACAACGCGATGAAGTCCTCGCTCGCCTCGTAACAACCGAAGCAATCTCCCAAGCGGAAGCGGATAGGATCAAAGACACTTCTCTCAATCTCCGCGACCCCAATTCCGATAGAGTCGAGACCAGCCACGGTGCTCGGGTCTTACGCCGACCTCTTGAGATCGTTCTGAACGACACCCAGATCACCACCGGAGGTCTTCGCGTCGTCACTTCCATCGATTTCGAATTACAACAAGGCATCGAAAAACTCATCCAAGAAACGCCTCTCCCCACCGGTTGCCAAATGGCTGCCCTCGCTCTTGATCCTCGCAATGGCGACATCCTTGCCGTCGTCGGTTGTCGTGAGAAAAACCCCACCGGATTTAACCGCGCTCTCGATTCCCACCGTGACCTCGGCCCTGATCTCATTGAGCCGCTCCTCGGCACCATCGCCCTCGAACGCGGTCACCTTCCCATCAAAGGTAATCTGGTCACCACCGGGCGGCAACTGGAAGAGCAAGATGCCAGACAGCTCCTCAAGCGCTTCGGATTCGAGGGGACCTTTGGCAGTGGCGATGATCTTTACCGCGGCACCATAAGCGTGTCCTTACTTGAGCTCGCCACGGCATACTCCACCATCATACAGCACGGCTCGCGCCCCACTCCGGTCTTTGTACGAGAGCTCCTCCACGAAGAGAAAACTCTCTTCCGTCGTCCCCCCTCCTTTTTCCCGGCCTTCTCACCACATTCGCGGCTCAACAGCATTCCCCGACTTCTGAGCGGAAGATCCCTTCCGAAATGTGACCTGTGGGCCGCCGCACTCGGCGAAGAGAAAGTCATCGTCGTTTGGATTGGATACGACAAACCACGCCTCCTTGAATTCGAAGAAGGGGTGACCAAAGGACTTCGGGAGAAACTTGAAAACCTCCTCCGCCAGTAGCCTCGGTTTTCCAAGCAACTGGCTCCGGCTGCAATCGCCCAGGAAGGAAAGCTGGGTAAGCTCCACTTGGCCAAGCAAAAATAAACCCCGGCAGATTGTCGCGAGCCCCGCTCACTTCAAAAGCGACTTCGCCATTTCCCGGGCCTGTTTCCCCCCTCCACCGAGCATCCGCACAAGCTCGTCGATACGCGTTTCACCGGCCACTTCAGTCAGCGAGGAAAGAGAACGACCTCCTTCAACTCGCTTCTCAACAAGAAAGTGCTGATGCGCCACTGCCGCAACTTGGGGGAAATGCGTGATGGCTACAACCTGATGTCTTTCTCCCAAACTCGCCATTTTTTCACCAACCGCCCGCGCAATCTCACCTCCCACATTGGCATCGATTTCATCAAAGACCATCAGCGGTGTGGAGTCCTGATCCGCAAGCGCATTCTTGACCGCCAGCATGACGCGGGAAATCTCTCCACTCGAGGCCACCTGGCGCAATGGCTTCAGAGGCTCCCCGGGATTGGGCCCAAAAAGATACTCCACATCTTCCAAACCATGCGCACCCGGCTCACTTCGTGGAGTCAACTGGACTTCAAACTCCGCTTGCCTGAAACCAAGATCGACAAGATGACTGCGAACTTCTTGGGCCAAGGCGGGGGCATGCTTTTTCCGCTTTGAGCTAATTTTTCGGGCTGCTGAGCGAATCTTGATGAGGGCCTTATCGACATCTTGCTTAAGGCGGGAGAGATATTCCTCACGATTGTCCGATCCCTCAAGTCGCTGTCGGGCTTCTTCGACGTGGTCCAAGGCGTCCTGTAAAGTTGGGCCGTATTTACGCTTGAGAGACTCCACCAAATTAAACCGCTCCTCAACTTCCTGGGCTTCGGACGGATCGATTTCCAGCTCACCAAGATAATCGGTAACACTGCGCTCCAATTCCTGCATCTGAACAACCGAACCTTCCACCTCTTCAGCCAAATCTGTCACAACTGGATCGATTTTTCGAAGTTCGGTAGTCGCTCTTTGTAAATCCTCCAACCCCGGCACCACTGTTCCACTAATTAGATCCACCGCTTTTCCCGCTAATTCACCGAGACGGCTGGCATTACTCGTGCGGCGGTATCGCTCCTCAAGCTCCTCTTCTTCGCCGGCTTTAATTTCAGCAGCGTCAATCTCCTCCACCTGAAAACGCAGAAGTTCCTTTTCCTGATCTCCAATCTCACGTTGCGCCCGCGCCGCTTCATATTCATCAGCCGCTTCTCTCCAGATTGCCCACTTTTCGCGAAAGGCCGCCACCTCGTTCCCAACAACACTGTAGGCATCAAGCAGAGCCAACTGACGTTCAGGCGAAAGTAACGATTGATGATCATGCGGACCGTGGAGATCAACCAAGTGCTGTCCTATTCGCTTCAACACTCCAAGGGTCGCCGCCCCGTTGTTGACAAACTGTTTGTTCGATGATGACCCGACGACCCGGCGAATGATGAGTTCATTTTCATCGCACCGATCGAGCCCAACCTCTTCGAGAATGGCATCAATGACCGAAGAGTCGGCGAGTTGAAAAATGGCCTCCACCGTGCACTGATCCTCCCCTGTTCGGATAAGCCCCTTATCGGCCCTTTCTCCGAGAACAAGTTTCAACGCGCCCACAATCACCGACTTACCCGCACCCGTTTCACCGGTCACACCCACAAGCCCTCCACCAAGGTCCCATTCAAGTCGATCAACGAGGGCGAGATTACGGATCTTAAGGAGAGTAAGCATTCGGGTTTTGCGGTGTCGGGGTGATTATGCAACTCTCACGCTCTGATGCAACATGAGTGACAAGGGATCTGACTGCCGTTTTCTTTTTTTGGGAACTTCGACTTCGGTCGGCGTGCCCGTAATCGGTTGTTCCTGCAAGACTTGTAGCTCGGATTATCCCCGCGATGACCGATCCCGAAGCTCCGCATTCCTCGAAGGCCCCTGGGGGAAAATCCTCATTGATAGTGGCCCCGATCTACGCCAGCAGGCTCTTCGCGAAAATCTCACCGTCGTCGATGCCGTCCTCTACACCCACGAACACCTCGACCATGTCACCGGTTTCGATGAACTCCGCGCCTTCTGCTGGCGCAGAGAAACGCCCCTTCCCCTGTATGGCAGCCCCGATACTTTAGCCGGACTCGAACGGATGTATCCCTGGGCATTTCCTTTGGAAGATCACCAACCAGGCTATGTCCGGCCTGATCCCCGCCCCGTGGAAGACGCATTCAGATTCAACAACCTCAAAATCACACCGATTGAAGTTCAGCATGGCCGGGTGCGGACCCACGGTTTCCGCTTCGATCACCCAACCATCGGCTCGCTTGCCTACATTCCTGATGTGAAAATTATTCCGCAAAGTTCCCTCGATCTCCTGGAGGATTTGGACGTGCTCATCATCGACGCCCTCCGTCACGAGGAACACCACACTCACATGACCGTCGCCGAGTCGCTCGACGCCATCGCCACCCTTAAACCAAAAAGATCCTTCCTCACCCATCTCGGACACGAACTCGGATGGCAGGAAACCAACGAAGCCCTCCCGCCCCAAGTTTCGCTGGCCTACGATGGTTTGAGCCTTACTTTCTAACATTATGATTCTTCGCCTCCTCCTTTTTACTCTTCTGTGCCCGCCCGCCTTGGCCCTCCCCACTCCCCTGTCACCGGGCCAAGTCGTCGTCGTTTACAATTCAAACCTTCCGGAGTCCCAGGAACTCGCTGAATTCTACGCCCTCTCCCGCCGGATCTCCGCCGATCAGGTTATCGGGATTCCCACGACTGATAAAACCACCATCGATCGCAAGACCTACGAGACCACCATTCGAAAGCCTTTAGTGGAAAAATTCGTCTCCGAGAACTGGTGGGAAATGGGGAAGGATGCCAACGGCCTCACCCTCCCTCTTCAAACCAGCATCCGCTGTGTAGTCATGGTCAAAGGAATACCTCTTCGAATTAGCCGCGAACCCATGCCCCATGGCGAAGATGCAAAGACCCGCAAATTTAATGTTCAAAACGAAGCGGCGATCGACTCCGAACTCAGCCTCATGGGAGTTTCGAACTATCCCACCGGTGGAGCTGTTCCGAACCCCTACTTTAAGAAAGACTATCCTGTCGTTCAAAGCCCGTCCCAATTCTTCCTCATGATTGGCCGTCTCGATGCCATTTCCTACGACCAATGCAAACGCATGATACTCGACGCCATCGATGTTGAAAAAGACGGTCTCTGGGGCCGCACGTATCTCGACCTCGCTAAAAAGGGAGGCGGCTTTGCAATCGGAGATCAATGGATCGACAACATTTCCAAAGCAAGCATGTCCGCTGGCAATCCCACCATTGTGGACCGCATGCCGAACACCTTCGTCACCAACTATCCCATGACCGATGCCGCCGTCTACTTCGGGTGGTATACCCAACATCGCAACGGCCCTTTTCTGAACAAGGAGATGAAGTTTCAAAAGGGCGCCATTGCCGTTCACCTTCATTCTTTCAGTGGTTCCCAACTCATCAATCCTGCTAAAAACTGGAGTGCCTCCTTGATCGACCGCGGAGCTGCCGCAACCTTGGGTAACACTTGGGAACCTTATCTCCAGTTCAGCCACCACTTCGATATTTTCTACGACCGCTTGACCAAGGGCTACAGCCTGATCGAGGCCGGCTACATGTCGATGAACGTTCTTTCATGGCAAAACATCGTCATTGGCGATCCCCTCTATCAACCCTTCAAGAAAACAACAATCTCCAAGGACAAGATGAAAATCGACCGCGACTACAAGCTCATCCGCTACGCTCAAAGCAAGTTCCCCGACGAAAAAACCCGCTACATCGAACTCATCAAAGCCGCCGAAAAAACCAAGAGCGGAACTGTTTACGAAATGGTCGGCTTCCGTTCGCTCGAACTGGAAAACTATGGCCAAGCCATTAAGTCCTTCGCCCGAGCCAAACAACTCTTCACAAATCCGGCCGACAGGCTCCGACAGGACCTGCATCTTGTCGAAATTGAACGCCGTCGAAAAAACACCGAAGCCGCCCTCAAAATCCTAAAAAAGGCGGAATCGGAATTCAAAGACATCCCGGAAAC
The DNA here is from genome assembly GCA_026421245.1 of Akkermansiaceae bacterium. Lineage (GTDB taxonomy): Bacteria > Verrucomicrobiota > Verrucomicrobiia > Verrucomicrobiales > Akkermansiaceae > SW10. The sequence goes on from JAPKDJ010000006.1 coordinate 13,003, forward strand.
CAAAGCCCTCGATGGCCTCCTCACCATTCTTGACCCCCCTGCACCTCCCGCAACCAAGCGCAAAAAGTAGTGATGACCTACCAGCGACTTCTCGAAATCACCGCCGCCCAAGCTCCCGTTCTCTCCGCGAACGTTGCTTCTCCGGTTTTCAATGAAATCGAGATTCAGTCCCGCTGGTTTTCCGGTAATTTCTCCCGCGAACACCTGTCCAACCACGGCCAAAATGTCACCATCGTCTCCCCCGGCGAATGGAATCGTGGCGCCGGCCCTGACTTCCTCGCCGCCACAATCGAAATCGATGGCGTCACATTCCACGGGCCCATCGAACTCGACCTCGACTCGCGAAACTGGGAACTCCACGGCCACAACCAAAGCGAGTTTTTTGACGACGTCATCCTCCACATCGTCCTCCAGGATTGCGCCCCCACCTACTTCACCCGCACCTCAAATCACCGCGACGTCCCCCGCATCGTCCTCTCTCCCGATGAGGTCAATGCCGCTCTCGGTCGACCGCGCCTCAACCAGGGTCTAGCCCGCCCCGGCCTCTGCCTCACGCCCCTTGCAGAAATGCCCGAGGCCGAGGCCTCTGCTCTCCTCAAGGAATCCGCCCTCCACCGCGCCCAACGCAAAGCCACTCGCTTCGAACAAACCGCGAATCTTCACAGCTTTTCGCAAGCACTCTGGGAAGCCCTTGCCGACGCTCTTGGCTTCTCCGCCAACCGCCTCCCCCTGCGCCTCCTCGCGCAACGCCTCCCCGTCAAAAAACTCAACCAGCATACACCCGAAGATCGCGAAGCCATCCTCTTTGGCACCGCCGGTTTCCTCTCACCCACCTTACACGAAACCGCCCCACCCGATTCACAAGAGTGGCTCGAAGACATCTGGACCCGTTGGTGGAAACACCGTCTCGATTACGAATTTCCCACCAACCGTAACCCCGCCTGGTCCACCCGCGCCACCCGTCCCGGCAACCATCCCCAACGCAGACTCGCCGCCCTCGCCGCCGCCGCCGCCCAGTGGAACTCCCTCTCATCCCTCGCCCGACAAGCCCCACCCTTCACAAACTTTTCAAAAGCCCTCGCCGAACTCAACGAACCGTTTTGGGATCACCACCACACCCTTCAATCCAATCGGACTGAAAAGCCCATCAAGCTCCTCGGGAAATCCCGTCTCGAAGAATTCCTCATCAACACCCTTTATCCACTCAATCTCGAAAATTGGGATGCCTTCGCCAAAGTCCGCGCCGCCGCGCCCAATCAAAAAGTAAAACGCTGCTGCGAACGCCTCTTCGGCTCCCTTGAAAAAGCCAAACCCTATCTCAAGTTCGCCTGGCAACACCAGGCCCTCCTCCAAGTCTATCAGGACTTCTGCCTCGAAGACCTCTCCGATTGCGCAGACTGCCCCTTCCCCTCACAACTCGCCCAGTGGAAACCTACCCCCTCCCATGACTGAAGCCGAAGCCCTCATCGCTCTTAACCAACTCCCAAAAACCGGTCCCGTCAAAATCAAACGTCTCATCGAGCACTTCGGTTCCGGCGTCAACACCCTCAAGCAACCAAACACCACTCTTCAGCAAGTCCAGGGCATCGGCCCGGATTCCGCAAAGGTGATTTCTGATTGGGAAAACCTCACCAATCCGTCCTCCGAACTCACCCTCGCCAAAGAACGCAACATTCAAATCCTCACCCAACAGGACGAAGACTACCCCGCCGCCCTTCGCGATTCCTACGACGCCCCCGTCATCCTCTACGTCTGGGGCCAACTCGAAGAACGAGACCTTCACTCCATCGGCATCGTCGGCTCAAGAAAACTCACCCACTATGGCCGAGAAGCCGCCCGCAAATTCGCCTTCCAACTTGCCGGTGCCGGACTCACCGTCATCTCCGGACTCGCCCGTGGCATCGACACCGCCGCCCACGAAGGAGCCCTCGCCGCCAAAGGCCGCACCATCGGCGTCCTCGGCTCCGGCCTGATGCAAGTCTACCCACCCGAGAACCTCGCCCTCGCCGAAAAAATCGCGGACGGCAACGGCGCCATCATCTCCGAGTTCCCCCTCCAAACGCCCCCCGACCGCCAAACCTTCCCGCAACGCAATCGCATCGTCGCCCATTGGTCCCGCGCCCTCCTTGTCGTGGAATGCCCCAGCCGCTCCGGCTCCCTCATCACCGCCAACCTTGCCAACGAAGCCGGCCGACAAATCTACGCCGTCCCCGGTCCCATCGACCGCCCCACTTCTGCCGGCTGTCACGACCTCATCCGCGAAGGAGCCACCCTCGTCACCGACGGCTCCCAAATCCTCGACGACTTCTCCCACCTCAACTTCTCCACCCCAAAGGACGAAGAACCCCGTCCCCTCGAAACCTACTTGGACCTAAGCGACGAAGAAAATGCCGTCCTAAAAGCCCTCGACCGCGACGACCAATCCATCGACGAAATCGTCCAAAACACCACCCTCCCCACCCACAAAGTCTCTGTCATCCTCATGAAGTTGGAATTGCGGAACCTCATCCAAACCCAACCCGGTCAACGCTTCACCCGCCGTCGCTAACTCAAAATCAATAAGCCCAGTCCTCTGAAATTAAAAAATAAATCTCATCGCACAGTTCATTGCTCACGCGTAATTTTCACCAAGTCAGGCATCGCCACGACCCTCACGGCAGGCCGTCCTCATGCCCCAACTGAGCCAAACCCACCCCTCGGTTGATGGCAAAGGGCCCGGTCCGGCCCTCTTCTGGATCATCATCTCGATCCAACTTATCTTAGGAGGAACTTTTTCATGGAGTGGGTTTCGGCAATTCAAAAAAGCCGTCAAAACTTGAGTTTCATAAATGAAAACTACATCCAATGAGTTCTAAATGATGACCATTCCCCATCACCAAATCTCCCTTGTCCAAAAGAAATTCCTTTCCAAGCCCCCCCTTCTCCCCCTAAGTCCGGCCCGTGTCCAAAACTCTCATCATCGCCGAGAAGCCTTCTGTCGCCACGGATCTCTCCAAAGCCCTCGCCAAAACTCTCGGAAAATTCGAGAAGAAGGGAAGGTCACGTGATGCCCAATATTTCGAGAATGACAAGGCCATGATCACCTCCGCGGTCGGTCACCTCATCGAGCTCAAAATGCCCACCGGACCAAACGGCAAGAACCTCCCGTGGAAGTTCGATGTCCTCCCCGCCATCCCCTCAGAATTTGCCCTCCAGCCCATCGAGCAAACCGAAGGCCGCCTCAAGCACGTCCTGTCACTCGCCCGTAAAAAAGACGTCACTGAAATCGTGAACGCTTGTGATGCCGGCCGTGAAGGTGAACTCATCTTCCAATACATCATGGAATACGGGAACGTCACAAAGCCCGTGAAACGCCTCTGGATGCAATCCATGACCACCGGCGCAATTCAACTCGCCTGGGACTCACTCCGCGAAGGCTCCGAAATGTCCAACCTCGCCGATGCTGCCAAGTGCCGTTCCGAGTCAGACTGGCTCGTCGGCCTCAACTCAACCCGCGCCCTCACCTGCTTCCGCTCCCGCCACGGTGGTTTCAACATCACCGCGGCCGGTCGCGTCCAGACCCCCACTCTTGCAATCCTCGCCAAGCGCGAGAAGGAAATCCAAGCCTTCAAGTCCACCCCTTACGCCGAAGTCCACGGAACCTTCGGCGTCGCCGCGGGCGACTATGAAGGCAAGTGGGTCGACCTCGCTTTTAAGAAGGACGAAACCAATCCCCACGGGCGTGCCGAGCGCATTTGGGACAAGGAAAAGGCCAAATCCATCGCTGACCGCTGTCAGAGAAAAAACGGCATCGTCACCGAGCAGAAAAAGCCCACCAAACAAATTGCTCCCCAGCTTTACGACCTCACCACCCTCCAACGGGAAGCCCCCTTCACCGCCAAAAACACCCTCGGTCTCGCCCAGACGCTTTATGAGCGTCACAAAATGGTCACCTATCCCCGAACCGATTCCCGCTATCTCCCCGAGGACTACTTGCCGAACGTGAAGCAAATCGTGGCCGACCTCGCGCAATCCACTTCCGAGCTCGCCGACTGGGCCAAGGACGCCATCAAAAACGACCGTCTCAAGATGCAAAATCGCATCTTTAATAACGCGAAGGTCTCCGATCACTTCGCAATCATTCCCACCGGACGCGTCGTCAAACTCGATGAACCCGCCGCTAAGCTTTACGACATGATCTTGAAGCGCTTCCTCGCCGTCTTCTTCCCCCACGCCGAATTCGAGGTCACCAAGCGCACCACCACCATCGATCACGGATCCGAAAAGGACACCTTCCATACCGACGGGAAAATCCTCGTCGTTCCCGGCTGGCTCTCCGTTTACGGCCGCAAGCCTGGCGTCGGTGCCGGTAAGGATGAACTCTGCGTCGTTCAAGAAGGCGAAGACGCCAAGGCTGTCCATATCGAGATGATCGAAAAAGAGACCAACCCGCCCGCCCGCTACACAGAATCCACCCTCCTCTCTGCCATGGAGGGCGCTGGTAAGCTCATCGATGACGACGAACTCCGCGAAGCAATGTCGGAGCGTGGCCTTGGCACTCCCGCGACTCGTGCCGCTACGATTGAGGGACTCCTTCGCCAAAAATACCTCACCCGTGATGGTCGCGAACTCATCGCCACCGGCAAAGGCGTCCGCCTCATCGACCTCCTCCAGGACATGGATGTTAAACCTCTCACCAGCCCCGAAATGACCGGCGACTGGGAGGCCAAACTTCACCGCATGCAAAAAGGCGAACTCACTCGTGACACCTTCATGAACGAGATCAAGAAGTTCACCGAAAGCGTCGTTCAAAAAGCCCGCAGCCACTACGATGAAATCATTTCTAAGCCCTTCACAGATCTCAAGTGCATCTGCCCAAACTGCGGCGCTCCCGAGCTCAAGCAAACCGACGCCACCTATGAGTGTCGTGAGCCCGACTGCGGCTTCCGTGTTTCAAAATACATCGCCGGTCGTCTCCTCGCCGAAGAAGAAGCCACCACCCTTCTAACCACCAAGTTCCTCGAGCCGCGCGACGGCTTCGTCTCCCGCTTCAATCGCCCCTTCGAGGCAGCCCTCGAACTCACCCAGCAAGTCTCCAAGACCGGGAAAAAGGGCAAATGGAAAACCGGCTTCGTCTTCGATTCCGACCTCGAATCCGCCGCAGACCTCACCGACGACCAACTCCTCAAAGAGGTCATCTTGACGAACGGCAAAACCGCCAAACTCTACGAGACCGAGAAAGCCTTCATGGTCCCCGACATGGTCACCAAGGATAACCCCGATGGCTTCCGCCTCGGAAAAACCATCCTCCAAAAGGAACTCTCCGCCGCTGACGTCGAGGAAATGCTCACCAAAGGAAAGACCCCTCTCCTTCCCGGATTCATTTCCAAGAAGACCAAACGCGCCTTCGCCGCCCATCTCACCCTCGACCCCGAAACCGCCAAAATCGGCTTCGAATTCGCCCCGAGAAAAACGGCCAAGAAAGGCGCGAAGAAGGCAGCGAAGAAGGCAGCAAAGTAGATCCAATCGATCTCATTCCAGTTCTACATATTCCTTCGCTAATCAGAGCGTTCCCGACGCTTCATCAATTGGTAGTAACTGAGGGATCCCAAAGTTGAAGAAACACCTATGATCATAGCAATAGTTTCGGCTCCCCATTTGCCGAAGTAGCGATCTTCGATCCACCTCGATCCTCGTAGCCTCAGCCTGCGTCGCCAACGCCGCAGTGTTTCTTCCGATCAGCGCATTCGGCCACAACATGGTCTCAGCCAATCCAGGCGGTGACCCCGAAATGATCGGCGGTCCTGGCACCGGTTTCGATGCCGCGGAACCCCACAGCAAGTTGGGCGAAGACTCAGGGAGTTTTCCCACACTCAGACCCCCTCCCCTTCTCCCTTGAAAAATCTCACGCCAGCAATTCGATTTTTGATCGAAACAGCCCCATCGGGCGGGTCGCTCCAACTGAGAGGATCGCGGGGGGCTTAGCCTGCTCTTCCCCTTTTCCATTGCTTGATTTGAAGATCATCGTGCTGCGTTTCGTGCAAAAGGTGGTTATGAGTGCTGGGATGATGCCGAAAGGGGTGGGGTCAAATCGGGCCTAAACCAGCACCGCTTTAATGAAAAAACGCCACAAAGTTTTGTTTACCAATTCGTTGTGGTGTCTTTGTCGCAGTGGATGGAGGAGCACTCAAAAACAAGCGCCCCTCCCCCGCGGCACCTCAAAATTGAGGCCGCCGGGGCATTTTATTTACGGAAGAAATCCCACACCCACCGCCTCAGATAATACAAAATAACCCCAATCACAGCTGCAAAGATAGCAATCCTGAATACTCCGTTTGCAATAAGTAGGGCAACTCCAATGAATCCAACTAGAGGCATAACGAGAAAACCTCCCCCGAGGATCATGAAAGAATCTTTCCATGTCGACCCGCCCCACCCGAACCTAAGCACGAGAGAAAAATATAAAAGCGGTGGCCAAATAAAGACGGTCATCCAGACCCCAGCCATGCAAAGCATTTTCAATGAGAAGCCGGGAGCTGGAACTAAATATTCCTCAACCTGCAAATAGAGAGATGAGCTGGTAACCCCGTCCACCAAATAGAGAGATAAGCTGGTAACCCAGCCCACCCCCAAAACCAACCAAAGGATTATTGGAGCTAGTAACAAAAAAAGAGACCACCACGCTTTCTCTGGTTTATTATCTTCAGCCATACAGATTAATTTTGAGAGGGACTATATGCCTTATCCGGTGGTCATTTCAAGATTCAAACCTTCCCCCAAACCGGATATCCCGATTTCCTCTTCCCCCGCAATCATTTTCCGCAGCCCTTTGGGAACAAGGGTCGCAGCAGGTCGTGCCCAAGTGCATGCATGAAAATTGTTCGACGCTGAAAAGAGCCATTTGAGATGCTCTATTGCCCCCCACTGTTACACGAAAAGCCAGAGACCCAACGCTCCCAATGGATGGAGTCGGGTGCGGAGTCTGGCATTCCAGTGTGCGGGGCCTTGAACGACAAACTTAATGCTCCGTCGCCGCCGTTTCCTCCCCTCCGGGATAGCGGACCTTGTCGATCAAGTCGGTCACTTCCTTTGGAGGAGCCTTAGTGAAGGATGCCACTACAAAGGCCACGACGAAGTTGACCAGCATTCCCAAGAAGCCGATTCCTTCCGGCGAGATCCCAAAGAGATACTGATCCTTCGTTCCTCCCATGAACTGGAAGTAAACAATGTAGCTCATCGTAAAGAGGATTCCGCAAATCATTCCGGAAATCGCACCTTCTTTGTTCATTCTACGGGAGAAAATTCCCATCAACAAAGTCGGGAAGAACGACGAAGCAGCAAGACCGAAGGCAAAGGCCACCGTCTTTGCCACAAAGGTCGAAGGCGGATTGATGCCAAAGTAAATCGCAACGATCAGTGCCCCGAGCGAGGCCAGACGAGCATACTTGATTTCCTCTTTGTCAGAAAGATCGGGCTTCACGATTTTCTTCATCAAATCGTGTGAGATCGAAGTCGAGAGCACCAAAAGCAGCCCGGCCGCAGTCGAAAGCGCAGCCGCAATACAACCCGCCATCAACAAGGCAATGGCCCATTTCGGAAGCCCCCCCATGTAGGGATTCGCCATCACCATGACGTCGTTGCCAAAGTAGAGTTCGTTTGGATTATCGGTCACCACCTCATTCGTCACGACCTTTTCACCTGAAGGACCGGTCGCGCCGTCCTTGAAAACGGGTTTTCCTGTAAAAACTAAACCCGATTTCCCTGATTCAGACTTCCCGGCACCCCAATACTGGATTCTTCCATCACCGTTTTTATCCACCCAGGCCATTTGGCCGGTCTCTTCAAATTCTTGAAACCACGATGGTGTCTCGGTGTAGGATTTATCGTTGAGATTCTCGATCAGGTTTACCCTTGAAAAGGCTCCAATCGTCGGAGCTGTCAGATAGATCACCGCAATAAATGCCAGCGTCCAGCATGCCGAGGTCCGCACCGCCTTGACATCCTTCACCGTGAAGAAACGCACAATGACATGTGGCAATCCCGCCGTGCCACACATTAGGGCCGCCGTAATGCAGAACATATCGATCTTTGACAACGAGCCATCAGTATATTTCGTGAATCCAAGGTCCGTATTGATCCTGTTCAGCTTTTCCAAAAACGGAACGGCATTCTCTCCGGCCGTATAGTCACCGATGAATCCGAGCTGCGGAATGAAATTATTGGTCAGCGCAATCGCGATGAAAATCGCCGGAATCGTATAAGCAAAAGCCATCACACAATACTGCGCAACCTGAGTGTAAGTAATCCCTTTCATCCCTCCCAGACCGGCATAGAAAAAGACAATCGCTCCTCCCACAATCACACCCGTTGCGATCTTAATCCCGAAAAGCTGGGAAAAGACCAGTCCCACCCCGCGCATCTGCCCCATGATGTAGGTCAGGCAAATAAAGATCGCACAAACCACCGCCACTAAGCGTGCCGTTTTTGAGTAGTAGCGATCCCCAACAAAATCAGGCACGGTCGCTTTCCCGAATTTCCTCAGGAATGGGACCATCAAAACGGTCAAAAGAACGAAGCCGCCCGTCCAGCCCATCAAAAAACGCGAGCCGTCATATCCCCCGATGGCAAGTGAACCCGCCATCGAAATAAAGGTCGCCGCACTCATCCAATCCGCCGCCGTTGCCATCCCGTTTGCAAACGGAGACACTCCGCCTCCAGCGGTGTAATACTCACTCGTAGAGCGCGCCCGTTGCCGAACCGCAATTCCGATGTAGAGAGCAAAAGAGAGCCCAATGAAGATGAAATTCCAAGTGTCTTGACTCATTTCGTCTCCTCCTCATCGTGTGCGAGAGTATCTTCAAGGCGAGCCATACGAACCGCGTAGGCCACCAAAATCAGAACAAAACAGATGATTGACCCTTGCTGGGCCATCCAAAATCCAAACGGTGCCGAACCAACCGCGGGGAAACTTTGATCCAGCCAATCCCGGAATAGAATCCCGCATCCGAAAGAAACGACGAACCAGATGACAAGAAGCACTCCCACGCACCTTAAATGTGCTTTCCAATAGCGCCCTTTGGCTGCGTTTAATTTTCCCATAGCAATTGTGTTCCAGTAGGAATAACAATTCACCCACGCCCCTGAAAGACAGAAAGCAATTCAACCCTCATTTTTCGTTTTGACACCGGCCATTTCATGCTTTCTTCCTGCGGACGCAATTCCCTGCCTTCACCCTTTTCAATGAGCCTCCCCATCGAATTTCGTTCCCAAGATCGTCTCCCCAAAGACGGCTGCCTGATTGTCCCCGGTCGCCTCGATGCGTCCCAAGCCAGCGAACTCGCTGCCAGCCTCCCCAACCGCCAAATCACCTGGCTGATGGAGGAATCGGCCTCTCTCCCTCCCGATCTTGAGTCTTACCTCCAGCTTAGCGGACGTGGCGGCGTTGCATTTTCAAAGACCGACAAATCCCTCTCCGAAGTTGGCAAGAACCTGAGCGGAAAAATCGAGGGCAACGGCGTCCTCATCTTTGTTCCTGGGGTAACGGCCTGTCGGCCCGGCGTCCCTTGCCAGATTCCCTCGGACGTCCTGAAATCCCTCTGCGAACTCAGACTCCCCATTGTTCCTCTTGAGGTGAGCATTCCTGCCGAAGCAAGGCTTTCGGTCGAAAATTCTACGAAGCTTCCAGCGGCCACCATGACCTTTGGAAAGGCCATCCCGAAAGGGAACGCCTCCATCGCAAGATACCGTGAAGCACTTCTCGCGTGCTCCGAGGAGGCCTTTTCAAGCCGGACTTTTCTCGACGGATCCCTCGCTGAGGCCCTGCTCCAGGGCCTCAAACAGCACGCCTCCACCAAGAGCCTCTACGATGGCTCCGATGACTCTGAGCTCCCTTTCGAAAAGATTCTCGGGGCCGCAATTGCGCTCTCAAAGGAGATCAAAACTGCCACCAAAAAGAAACGAGTCGGCATTATCCTCCCTCCTGGCAAAGGTGGCATGATCGCAAACATCGCCGTCCTCTTCGCCAACAAGATCCCGGTCAACCTAAACTTCACTGCCTCCCACGAAGCCGTTCGCTCCTCGATCCGGCAAGCTGATCTGGACCGCTTCATCACCGCCGACCCCTTCGTCCGCAAAGTCCCCGACTTCCCGTGGCCCCCAAACCGCGAGCTCCTTTTCGTCGAGCGAATCCTGCCCCGGATCAAAAAGAAGATCATCAAGTGGGTCGTCCTTTCCAAGTTCCTCCCCGCTTCCGTCCTCGTGAAACTCCTTGGAATCGGAAAATCCAAAGGCGATGACGAGGCCTTGCTCCTCTTCACGTCCGGTTCCTCCGGACAGCCCAAAGGCGTCCCCCTCAGCCATCGAAACCTTCTTGCCAACGTTTGCCAGTTTGGCCGCCAGCTTGCTCTCCCAGACGACTCCAAGCTTCTCGGCTGCCTCCCCCTCTTCCACTCCTTCGGAAGCACTGTTACTCTTTGGTATCCCATTATCGAGGGCCTCGACCTGGTCACGTATCCGAGCCCGCTCGAAACAAAACGCCTCGCCGAACTCATTCAACAGCACCAGGTCGCTCTACTCCTCGCCACTCCGACCTTTCTCCGTGGCTACATGCGCCGTATCGATCCAGAGCGACTCTCGTCCCTCCGCATAGTCGTAACTGGAGCCGAAAAACTCCCTGACAGTCTCGCCCGTTCCTTCGAAGACAAATTTGGTATCCTGCCCATGGAAGGTTACGGCCTCACCGAGACCTCTCCCGCCGCAACCATCAACCTCCCGTTCGAAGATCCCGACAACGGTCTTCCCCTCATTCCCTCCCAGCGCTTCAGTTCCGTGGGACTTCCTCTCCCCGGTCTCGCCATCCGCATCACCAATCCAGCCACCGAGGAAAAAAACACCCTCGACCAGTCCGGCATCATCTGGATGAAGGGAGCTAATATTTTCAACGGCTACCTCAACAAACCAGAACTCACCGCAGAGGTCATCGACGAAAATGGATGGTTCAAGTCAGGCGACGTCGGCCGGGTTGACGATGATGGCTTCCTCTACATCGAAGGCCGTATTTCCCGTTTCTCCAAGATCGCCGGTGAGATGGTGCCGCATGAAACAGTTGAAGCAGCCGTGAACAAAGCGCTTGGGCTCGACAACGAAACAGAGCGCAAGATTGCCATCGTAGGCGTTCCCGATGCAAAAAAGGGCGAAGCCCTCGCGCTCATATCTACCATCGCCGGCCGCGCGCTGGAGCAGGAAACCCTCGATATCCGTTACAAACTCATGGACGAAGGCATCCCCTCATTGTGGTGTCCAAAGAAGATCATTCCGGTGAAACACATCCCGGTTCTTGCTTCTGGAAAACTCGATATCAAAGGTTGTGAAGAGCTCATCAACGAGGCCTGATCTCATCCGCTTCGACCGCTTCATGGCCGGTGCACTCTACGGGTCAAAGGGTTACTATACCACCCGCCGCCCCATTCTCGGTGCCCGGGGCGACTTCACGACAACTCCAAAACTCACCAATCTCCTCGCCCAACGAATCTCTATTTGGATTCAAAAAGCCTGGGAGCGAAATGGCATCCTCCCCGTGATCGAACTTGGTCCCGGAGACGGTACTCTCGCCAAGGACATTCGCGCAAGTTTGGGATTCTTCGCCCGTCGAAAACTGAACTATCACTTTGTGGAGATCTCCCACCACCTCGCCGCGCGCCAGCAGGAGAAAAACTCCGGCCACTGGCACGCCACACTCAAGGAAGCCCTCTCCAAAACCGACGGAAAAGCCTTAATCATTTCCAACGAATTCTTCGACGCCTTTCCCGTTCGGATCTTCAATTCGAACCTCGAAGAACTCTTCCTCACCCCCCAAAACCACGAAGTCTGGCAACCCGCTTCTGACCTCCCGGACTCCACCCTCTTCAAGAATCCCCCGCTCCGCTTCGAGGCCGGCGAGTCAATTCATCAATGGTTCCTCACCGATCTCTCCCCGCTCAAAAAGGGCGAAATCCTCACCATCGATTACGGTGGGAACCAGGATGAAGTTTACCACCGCCGACCTCTCGGTTCTCTCCGCGCCTACGCCCACCACATGCGCCTCTTGCCGCCCGAAGCTTATCAAAACGCGGGCAGCCAGGATCTCACCTTCGACGTTTCATTCCCAGACCTCGTCCACTGGGGGACCCAGATTGGTTTGGAAGAAGTTAGCCTGACCACTCAGGCCGATTTCCTTGGCACCAACGACCGGAAAGGAGCCGGAGGAGCCTTCAAAGTTCTCCACCAAAAAAGGATCTAGAGTTCCTTGATAGTGATCTTCCGGTAACTCGCCTCAAAGGGAGGGCCGCTGTGAGCTTGCAGGGCGATCAAACCCTTCAAAGGAATCGAGTCATCCTTCTCAGTATAATCGCAGGTTAATATTCCGTTAATCCAAATCCGAATTCGCTTTCCCTCACAACGAACCTTGTAGTCGTTCCACCCTTCCTTGGCCGCAGTCGCAGCCTCTTTCGACACCCAATTCCCCATCACTTTACGCCGGCGGGATTCGTCGTAAAGTTTCCCCCACCAACCCGGCCCCACGTCCGCCTGATATCCAATCATCTCATGATGATCCTTAATCCGCTCACTGCGAATTTGAATTCCCGCATTTGGTTTTTGCCCCTCCACCTTCACCTGAAGAGTCAGTTCAAAGTTCCCATATTTTTTGGCAGAAGTAATAAAGGTATTATGCGCGATCTTTTCCTTCATCGACCCTCCCACGATAGCGCCATCTTTCACGATCCAATATTTCTCCTCTCCCTTCCTCACACTCCAGCCATCGAGTGACTTCCCATCAAAAAGCGACTGGCCAAAAACCCCGGACGAAAACACAAACAGGAGAGCGAAAATTCTCATTCGCGGTTTATCACCCACGCCGGATCTCAGGTCCATCCCCAAGCTCGGCTAAAATCGACATTTTTTCGTTAGGAATCCTCCTTTTATCGAGTATTTGTCGATGTATGAAGCATTACGCAATTGGAACTTTCCTTGGACTGATCGGCCTTACCTCTGCTCTGGCTCAAAATGGTGACCGCAAGGGGCACGACAAGATGGGGAAGATCGTGCCTGAAAAACTCATCCCGCCCGCTCCTGTTCGCACCGTCGACGAGGCGCTGAAAGCCTTCACAATTGAAAAAGGCTACATCATCGAACCCGTTGCTGCGGAGCCACTTGTCGAAAAACCCGTCGCCCTCGCCTTCGATGCCAAAGGCCGCATGTGGGTCTGTGAAATGCGTGGCTACATGCCCGACATCGATGGGAAACTAGAAAACAAGCCCACCGGCCGTATCGCTATCCTTGAAGACACAAACGGTGACGGCAAAGCAGACAAACGCACCACTTTCCTCGAAAATATCGTCCTCCCCCGCTCCATCGCCATCGTTCCCGGCGGCATCCTCTATGGAGACCAGCAGAATCTTTACTTCGTAGAAAGTGATGGCGACAAACCTAAAGGAAAGTCCGTCATTGTTGACAAAAGCTACGCTACCGGAGGAAACGTTGAGCACAAGACCAACGGAATGATGGTCGGCATCGACAACTGGATGTACAACGCCAAGTCCAACGCCCGCTTCAAATTCGTCCCCGACGAAAACAAGGTCATCAAGGAAGGCACCACCACCCGTGGTCAGTGGGGAATCACCCGCGACAACTTCGGTCGCATCTTCCACAACTCCAACAGTACCCTTCTTGTGGGTGACCGCGTACTTCCAAACCTTCTTCTCGGCAACAAGTCGGTCAAAATGAAGAGCAACATTTCCGCTCGTGTTGGAAGTAATGCTGTCTTTCCGGGCAGAGTCAGCCCCGGACTGAACCGCGCCTACATTTCCTCCCACAATGGCTACAATTCAAATACCATCGACCCGAGGACCTTCAAGCTGACCAATGCGACCGGCGCATGCGGACCTGTCATCTATCGCGGCAACAACCTTCCTTCCGAAGTGAACGGCCATGCTTTCGTCTGCGAATCATCCGCCCAGCTTGTTAAAATGATCGCTGTCGATGCCAAAGACGGCAACCTGCAGGGCTCACATCCCCTCCCAAAACGCGATTTTCTCACTTCCGTCGATGAGCGCTTCCGCCCCGTAAATATGTACAATGCGCCGGACGGCTCCCTCTACCTGCTCGATATGTATCACGGCATCATCCAGCACAAAACCTACATGACCTCCTACCTTCGCGAGCAAACCCTCAGCCGTGGACTTGAAGGACCCGGTTATGGTCACGGCCGCATTTACCGGATTCGTGCTGTCGGCAAGCCTCTCGCCAAGGTTGAAGATCTCACCAAGGTCGACACCAAGACTCTCATCGGGAAACTCAGCAGCCCAATCGGGGCCGTTCGTGATCTTGCTCAGAAGGAACTCATCGACCGCAAAGCCGATCCTGCTCCCGTTGCTGATGCCCTCTACAAAAGCACTGCCAACCCACTCACCGCAATCCACCTTATCTGGACCCTTGAAGGACTGGGCGCTCTCAGCGCAGACCACCTCAAAGTGGCTCTTAAGTCTAAGAACGAAGAAATCATCGCGTCAGCCCTTTACGCCGGACTCTCTCTCGAGGACTCCGAGCTCACCAAGCTCACTTCAACCATTGTGGGAATCGCGCAAACGACCATGACCCTACCCTATCAGGCTAGGGCCCTTGCCACCATCCACAGCCCCGCAGCTCAGGAGGCCTTGGTCCAACTCCTCAAAGACCACCACCAAACATCACTTGTCAAAGAATCCGCCATCGCCGGCCTTGGTGGAAACGCCAAGCTCTTCGACAAGGTCAATAAAGGCCGCTTCAGCGAAAAGACCTTCGATAAGTGGCTCGCCGAATCCAAACTTGGCCCTCAAAAAGAATTCGATCCATCCACCCTTCTGAAAGGAGATTACCTGGTCTCCTTCAAACGCGGCGAGAAGCTCTACAGCACTATCGCAGCGTGTATCGGCTGCCACGGTGAAGATGGAGCCGGACTCGAAAACCTCGGCCCGCAGCTTGACCATTCAGACTGGGTCACCGGCGACGAAAGCCGCTTGGTCAAGATCCTCCTTCACGGCCTCACTGGTCCCATCATGATCAACGGAAAAAAGCACACTCCTCAGGCGTTCATGCCCGGTTTGGAAGTAAATCCATCGATTAAGGACCAAGACATCGCCGATCTCGCGACCTTCATTCGTGCCAATTGGACCAACCGCTCGCCTCAAGTCACCAAAGCCGCAGTCGTCAAGGTTCGCAAGGACACCAGCAACCGCTCCTCCGGCCAGATGTATACCCAGCAGGACTTCCCTGTTAAGAACTAGCTTCAGGAAATCATCTTCCGGTTTCCGAACCAATTCACAAAGCGCCTCCGCACCTCGCGACGGCGCTTTTTCACAGCTTCAAGAAGCCCCGGCTCAATTCAAATACCTCCGCTGAACAACCGAGCGCCGCTTTCAGCTTCACATCACGATCCCACGAGTTTTTGGTCCGGACAATATTCCACATTTGCCTGCAAGTGAGACGCAGTGGAAACTGTAAAGCCGTCACCATAAGCGTATTCGTCAACGGATAATCGGTACCATACATCAACCGCCCCGTGAGCCGCTCGTCATTGAGAACCTGCGGGAAATATTTGCAGCGATTCGCCTGGGTGAGTGTCGAAAGATCCGCAAAGAGGTTCGGAAACTCCGGCATCATTTCGAGGAGTCTCTCAATATTCTCCACTCCTTCCCGCTCTCCCGAACTGGCCACGTGAGCGGCGATGATCCGGACCCCGCATTCAAGAGCGAGCTTAAGTAACTTTGGATCACCAAGCGCATTGTCGGTTTTCGAAAAGGAATCCTCATCTCCTACGTGAGTCAGCAAGGGAAGATCCAGCTCCACCATCTTCAAATAGTAACCTCGATATCGTTCATCCGAGGGATCAATCCCCTGAATATTGGGCAGCCACTTCACAAAGACGGCTCCGTTTTTCTTGGACCATTCCAACTCTTCGAGGGCGTCTTTCCGATTGGGGTGCACACTCGCGCCAAAGTGAAGACCTTTGCGAGACTTCACTTCCTCCCCCACAAACCGATTTGGCACGAACACTTCGATCGCTTTTTCATCAAGCTCACCGGCTGTATCATAAGGCGCATCCATCGCCAAAATTACGACATCATCAACAAACTCCGACTCATTGATCGAACGCACAATCACATCCATCACGATTCCATCCCCCTTCTCTTCAACCTCCGCCTTGCTTGTCCCAAAGATTTTCAGATACAGACCAAACTTCCAACTGTTTCGAAGGCTCTCTGAAACTCTCGCCCCACTTCCTCCCGCTCCAAATCCAGCAGTGTGGCAGTGCATGTCCACTAAATTTCGTGGCGGGAGGGAAGTAACCGGAGCCATCGGCCCCTTAAAAAAAATTACCCGTATGGCCATCAGGATAATGATGACTCCAAAAAAAGCACTCAAACCAAACACCCTCCCACTCTTCATGAAATTGTTCCAATGCCAAGACATCCGGACGGGAGAGCTCAAAAAAAACCGCAGAAGGCACTCGGGCCTTCTGCGGAGAAAAGTTGATTTTTAAAAAAAACTAAACGGTCATCACTTCCTTCTCTTTGGCCTCGGTCAGCGAATCAATCTCACTCACATTTTTGTTGGTGAGATCTTGAACGCCGGACTCGTAATCCCGCTGACCATCCTCGCTCAGGGCGTTGTCAGATTTCATTTTCTTACCGAGATCCATCCCTTCTTTCCGGGCACCGCGAATTCGCACCCGACCCTCTTCGGCCATCGATTTCACTGACTTCACTAGCTCAACTCGACGCTCCTCGGAAAGCTCTGGGATAGGGAGGCGAATACGCTGACCTTCGTTCACAGGATTCAACCCCAGCTTGCTTTCGCGAATGGCTTTTTCGATATCTCCTGAAGTTGAAGGATCGAACGGCTGCACGACCAACATCCGTGGCTCGGGCGCGGTGATCACGGCGAGGCCGTTGAGCTTCATCACGCTGCCATAAGCCGCGACTGACACGTCAAGATTTTCGACCAGCGCAGGCGAAGCCTTGCCTGTGCGAATGGAGGTGAACTCCGATTTGGTGTGATCGACGGCATTTTTCATGGCCTCTTCGACCTGTTTGAGTGCTTCCGGTGCTTCCATGGATTAGGGTGGTAGATGGTTAATGAACAATTGTGCCGATGTCCTGGCGGTTGAGAGCGAGCTGGATATTTCCTTCCTTCTCGAGATCAAAGATGATGATGGGGATGTCATTGTCCATGCAAAGACTAAATGCCGTGGAATCCATCACGCCAAGTTCCTGACTGATGCATTCGCGGAAGGAGACGGTTTCGTAGCGAACGGCGTCAGGATTCTTTTTCGGGTCCGAATCATAAACACCGTCGACCATGGTGGCCTTAAAGATAACGTCGGCATTCATCTCATTGGCCCGCAATGCCGCCGTGGTGTCGGTCGAGAAAAACGGGCTCCCTGTTCCTGCTGCAAAAATCACGATCGCTCCACGCGACATTTGGCGGGACGCCTTCCGACGAATAAATGGCTCGGCAACGTTCTGCATGTGGATGGCGGAATGAACGATACACTCCTCCCCCTCCTGTTCGAGTGCGGCCTGCAGAGCGAGCGCATTCATCACCGTCGCCAACATCCCAACGTAGTCCGCGGTGGCGCGATCCATCCCCCGGGCGCTCGCCGAAGCACCACGCCAAAAATTTCCACCTCCCACCACAATCGCGAGTTCGACATCCGAACACTCCCGCGCCTCATGGATTTCACGAGCAATACGCTCGACAATCTCGGGTGAAATATTGTCATGACTCCCAGAGGCCCGGAGGGCTTCACCACTGAGTTTCAAGACGATTCTTTTAAAGTTTCGGATCGCTGCAAGGTCGCTCATCTGCTACAACGGATCTTGGCAGGACGAGCCATCGCCGGAAAGAGGAAAAGCCTCCCCTTGGCGAAATTCCATCGAGTCAGTCAGTCCTTGATCACAAACTTCGAAGAAAGATTCTTCAAGCTGGCATTTTTCGCAGTCGTCCCCGCAATCACGACTCGAACTTTCATGGGATCATTCTCAGTATGATGATACTCGGAAAGTGTGTGTTTCAATGCGGCGATCGACAGTTCAAGAACGGTTCGAATTGGCAATTCAACATGCTCATGGGCATCCATCTTCGTAAGATCAAAGGTCACAATAATGATCTCTTCATCAAGGCTCGCATAAAGATCAATCCCATAAAGAACGAGAAGATTGCTCTCTTTCACAGCGTAGTTGTCAACCGGAGGCATCTGATGCGGCATGGCGACTGCTGCGACCAAATTCTCAGGCATCGCCCCACCAAGCACCATGGGGGAGGAAAAAATCCGAGCCTGAATGTATTCCCCCTGAAATTCATGATCCATGTCAGTGCCATGGAGGGAAATAGGCTGATAGACCTGCAGAACCTCCAACGTGGTCGCTGAAGCCAGCCCCACCAACAAAAGAGAAAAAACAAAAAATGTTCGCATGAGCGAAACACTAAGACCTCTTAAATAAAAAAGCGAGCTATTTCACCCCCTCCTTCAGAGCCTCCTCATGCCCTCTTACCAGCTCCACAGCTGACATTCGACGGCTCCCTTCCAATTGAACCTCACCCAAAATCAAGCTCCCGTCCCCACATGCGATCTCCAACCCCTCTGCTTCAGCTTCCATGATCTGCCCAGGAGCTCCCGAACCGGTGCCAAGGCGAACCGGAGGAAAAATCTTCAATCGCTTGTTTCCCAAAGCTGCCGATGTCCCGGGCCATGGATAATAGGCTCGAATCAAGCGTTCCATCTTCCTCGCGGAATCGGACCAGTCAAGATACCCATCCTGTCGTCCCAGTTTTGGCGCATAGCTTTGCAACGATTCCTCCTGTCCTTCGCCCGGTTCGCCACCTTTTTTGAGAAGTTCCAGAGCAGCCCGGCAAGCAGACGGTCCGGCCTTTGCCAGTCGATCATGCAATTCCCCTCCGGTCTCTCCATCGAGGATTGGGAAGGGCTGCTGTAAAATCACATTCCCGGCATCGAGCTTCTTCACCACATGAATGACACTCCAGCCCGTCTCGGCATCGCCATTTTTCAAAGCCGCCTGAATACAGGAAGCTCCGCGGTATTTGGGGAGTAACGAAGCGTGTAGGTTGATGATGGCTCTGGATGGAATCTCGATCAGGGCTTGAGGCAAAATCTGCCCATAAGCCATGACCACAATAACTTCCGGGTTCCATTGCTGGATCCGATCAAGCGCTTCCTCCGATTTTACCGATTCCGGTTGAATCACCGGAACGCCCGCCTCAAGAGCCAACTCCTTCACTTGTGGAGCAGTCATCACTTGTTTCCGCCCCACAGGCCGATCCGGTTGGGTGACCAGACCAATCACCTCATGATCACTTGCGAGAGCATCCGCAAATGTCGGCTCGGAGATTTCCCCCGTAACCATGAAAAGCAATCGCATTCTTAAACCGTTTGATTTGCGATCCGCTGATAGGCCTCAAGTGTCTGCAACTTAGCCAAAATATCGTAGAGAACCTTTGCCGGGGACTGTGTCGCGTCGATGTCGCAACGAATCTCCTTACCGTAGTAATCCAAAATGGGTTTGGTTTCATCCTCGTAGGTCTTGATTCGATGCTGGATGACAACTTCCGAAGCATCGTCCAATCGTTGTTCCTTCAGAGCCCTCTTTCGGAGACGGCGCGCCAGCTCATCACGGTTCGGGCAACTCAGATGAAAGACCTGATGAATCTCGACGTGATCCTCAAGCATCTTCGCTTGATCCTGATTGCGAGGGATTCCATCCAGCACCAAAATATCAATGTCCGGCTTATAGCGGTGACTCGTTACCAAATCCTTCATGTGACTTGCCCAAAGCTGAATCGTCAATTCGTCAGGCACTAGCTCACCTCGCTTGGAATACTCGACAAACTTCCGCCCGAGCTCGGTTCTGGTATCCAATTGGCGGAAAACATCCCCGCTGGAGTAATGGTAGAAGCGCGGGATCTGGGCGAGAACGGCCCCTTGGGTTCCCTTGCCCGACCCTGGTGCGCCAAGAATCAGAATTGCCGGTTTTCTAGCTGAATCGATCGGTTCGCTCATGTCGTTGAGCGGAGTGTTAGACAGGATTGCCAATCGCTCAACCCCAAATCAAGTCCGTAGTTCACCATCGATGGCAATCATCACCCAGAAGACAAAAACCGGGGCTGCCACCGCCACATCAACCAACACCCGATAGGCATCAGCCTCAATTCTCCGACGAGCCTGGTTGAGGAGAAAAAGACTCGCCGCCCCGACCAAAAGCCCCACCGCAAAGGGTTTATAGAAAGCCTGTTCGTGATAGAAATCCTCGTAAAAGAAGATGGACTCTCTCTTAAGAGTGCTCATGTAGATAAACATCGCGATCCCTCCAATCAGCAAGGTTCCCATATTCAGGACCGCAGCAGCGTCTTCATCTTCCTCTCCTTCCAGCTGCCAGAAATCAATGGCAGTCATGTTGATCACACAGAATACCGCAAACAAAAGGATCTCGGAGGAAAACACCATATCGCCAAAAGGCAGAATCGGGGAATAGGCATGAACTCCCGCCGATGCTCCATAGGCAAAGGTCAGTCCAGCAACGAGATTCTTGCCAATCCCCGCGTGTCTCGATCTTGGACGGTTTAAGGTCAGCGCAAAGTAAACTCCCGAACAAAGTATCACAAAGAGGCCATACTGTAGGACCGTTTGAGCCAAACTAAATAAGACCGAATGGATGCACCAAAGCCCGCCCAGAAAAATGCCCGCCATAAATACCTTCGCGTATTTCTTGTGGAAGCGATGTCGTGTCTCCAGATCTCCCGGATCGATCGATCGCCTTGCATCGATAATTCGATCCAGTGCGTAAACGATCCAAACCGACACCCCTAGGGTCACCCACAATTCCCATGGCAAGCTTCTCACTCCCCATGCCTTTGAGAACATCCACGCCCACGCCAAAGCCACCAGCGGAGCATCCAAGCTCAACAAGTTCGGCCATAGCCACCAGGGCGCGCGTTTTTTCTCCATGAGGTTTCTTCGCAAGGAAATTCAACCCACCCCCCGCGAAAAGCAAGTCCGGCTTCCAAAGTGACGGTTTAATTCCGTGTTTCCTCCAGCCCGTCCACAAAGGGCGGCACCGGACATCCAATGGCATCGGCGATCGATCGCAGCAATTCCGCCTCGCGATTCGACAAATCCCCGTCCCTTGCAGCAGCCTTCCCGCAAGAGACCAGCAACTCTTTTTTCACCATCGGAGACGCTTGATCAAAGCGGTTCAGCACTTCGTCGAGATCGCTCAGGGAAGTTGTCCCCTGTTTCTCAAATTCTCCTATCCACCCTTCGGTCCCAGCCTCATAGGCTGCCACTGCTTCAGCTTCATTCCCCGCCCCGATTTCAGCAATCGTGGACACCAGGAGATTTGCTTCATTCAAAAGCTTCGAAAATTTCGTATAGCGGATCTTACCAAATCCCCGTCTCTCA
Source organism: Akkermansiaceae bacterium (assembly GCA_026421245.1). Lineage (GTDB taxonomy): Bacteria > Verrucomicrobiota > Verrucomicrobiia > Verrucomicrobiales > Akkermansiaceae > SW10. The sequence continues at coordinate 34,472 of JAPKDJ010000006.1, forward strand.
AAATGACTCACCAGATGACGCTCGATCACACGCTGAATCATGAACTCAAAGAGATTGACCTCCCGGTCGCTGGCTATCAACCATCGGGTGATCTCAAGAAAACGTCGATATTCCGACTCGCTCAAACCCCTCAATGTCGGCAGGGCCAGGTCGATCAGGGCAATCTTCCGCGCCGAGTGCAGGCCCCGGACTTCCTCCTGCCACTTCAATGCCAACGCCGTCGCTTCCTCACCTGCAGACTCTCTCAAAAAAGAAATCTCACTGGAAATCAAGGCCTCATCCTTCGCCAGCAAAAGCCCAAAGATCAGAGCCTGCGATTCTCCCCGGTCGTGACTTGCTGCCTTTAACTTTGGAGCCAAGGCCCGATGGATTTTCTCACCGGTTTCCACACTTCGTCGACTCTCTGCCCCCATCTCTGCCAAAGCCCCGATCATCGCCACTCCGGGCAATGCGTCAAAGGCACCCTTCTGACTTTTCTCGCCACGCTTCGCATGGCTCTCGGCCACCGACTTCAACTGAGAGTCCGAAAATTTCCCGTCCCAACTCTGTTCAATCTTCTTGATTCTTACTTCCAGGGGAGGATGGGTCGCCAACCCGAAACTAAACATCCCTCCACTTGAGAAAAACATGTGGCTCGCCTCACTCGCTTTGGGTGATTTAATCTTTGATCCGATCGACAGCCCCCCGATTTTCTTGAGCGCGCCCGATATCCCATCAGGATTCCTCGTGAATTGCACCGCCGAAGCATCTGCCAAAAACTCCCGCTGCCTTGAAACTGCCGCTTGAATCATCCGTCCAAAAAACACCCCGAGTGAGCCAATCACAATTAACCCAATCCCCACCAAAAACAGGGCCAGAACAATGCTTCCTCCCTCTTTATTGCTACTCCGGCGCGACGATAAACTCTGGTATCGCAAAAGCTCCACCATCCCCCGCCCTATGATCGAAAGAACGAGCAACCCAAAAACCATCCCCATCAGCCTCATATTCAGCCGCATGTCCCCGTTCAAAATATGGCTGAACTCGTGGGCGATTACCCCTGCCAATTCCTCCCGAGAAAGCCTCTGCAGACACCCGCGCGTCACCCCAATCACCGCATTCGATGGCTCGGTCCCCGCTGCAAACGCGTTGACCCCCTCCTCATTGTCCATCAAGAAGACCTTCGGAACAGGTATTCCGGAAGCGATCGCCATTTCCTCCACAATATTCAGCAACCTCTTTTCTTCAAAATCCGTCGATCCCGGCATCACCTGACGTCCACCCAGATCCTTCGCCACCACCTCTCCCCCACCATTCAACTGCATCGACTTAAATCCGCTCGATGCCAAAATAACACCGGCCGTCGCAATGGAAGCAGGGATCAAAATTCCCACTGCCTCGCCTCCTCCAACAACGAAGAAGATCAGGGCGTCCACCGCCACCACCACGCCAATCACGGCAAGAACGAACCAAAGCACGAGCCATTTGGTCCGCTTCCTTGCTTGCTCCTGAGCTTCAAAAAAATCCATTGGAATCTACTCTACTCATTTCGCTCCAAGCTCCACTCCTGAAACCGTTTATGACGTTCTTTCGAAGCCAGGTTCTCACCTTCGGGATGACTCCGAACAGAATCCCGACAGAGCTGATTCGGGCTCCTGGTTGATCCAATTACCATATCGGAGTCCTCAAAGCTCCAGACGATCATTGGCACGTCTGGCTTAGTCAGAAATTGTTCATGAGCCCTCATCGCCCGCCATCCCATGACGAACCAAAGAATGGCGGAAATGATTCCAAATGTAATGAACAACTCAGGCACGAATCAGAGAAGCTTTCGATTTGCGGACATTTAGCTGAAATCGACCTTCACCGCGTCTCGCTCCGATTCATCGGATACCTCGAACATCACGGCCGGCCCAAAGTTAAACATCCCCGCGATCACACTGCTGGGGAAGGCTTCACGCTTGTTGTTATAGTGCATCACGGCATCATTATAGCCCTGCCTGGCATAGGCCACCTTGTTCTCCGTGCTCGTCAGTTCCTCACTCAACTGCTTCATATTCTCATTCGAACGCAGATCCGGATAGGCCTCTGAAAGCGCAAACAACCTTCCCATCACCGAGCTCAATCCACTTTCGGCCTGCATCAGCTTTTCCATTCCGCCCGCATCCTGGGGGGAAACTCCCTCACGGGCCGACTCCGCCGCATTGCGGGCCTTGATCACTGCTTCTAGGGTGTCTTTCTCATGAGCGAGGTAGGTCTTGGCGGTTTCCACCAAATTTGGAATCAAATCGTGCCGCCTTTTCAGCTGCACATCAATCTGGGCAAAGGCATTTCGAAAACGATTCCGCAACTTCACCAGCCCGTTGTATTGGCCAACCGTGAAAAAAAGAACCAACGCAACCAGTGCGCCAACAATGAGGAGCGGCACCAGCCAACCGGCCAGTGAAGCGAGGGTAAAAGGGATTTTAGACATTTCTGGATGAATTGTGAGAGTGGCCGAAGAAATTCGCCACTACAAAATCAGCAACAAATTCTCATTTCAGTTTTGAAAAATCCGTGGGCGTTAAAAACTTCGAATCCACCTTCTTTACCAACTTACCGTCCTTCACCGAATCCGTCTTCGCCGCTTTCCACTTTGGATCCGCCCCAAAAGCCTTCCAGTTTTTCTTAGCCGTTTCCCGATCCTTGTGAGTGATCAGGTAGACCAGTTTCGGACTCTTCCCCTCCGTCAGCCAATATCCGATATTCTTCATTCCATGGCTCTCCAAAATCTTTGTCGTGTGGTCTCGAAATCGAGCTAACACGCCCTCCATTTTCCCCTCGTTCGCAGTGTAAGTCCGCAATTCATAAACCTCAGCCGCGAGCGGACTGGCCATCAGAGCAAGGAAGGCAACTATCTTCATGCCCGCTCAAACTACCCACCTCATTCATGACCGCAAGCTACTCTTGCAGTCATGGCCCCGCTGACTATGGTCCCCCCCATGTTTTCAAATCTCGCTGACAGCCTCGACAAAACCTTCCGGAACCTCCGGGGTGTCGGGAAAATCTCCGAAAAGAACATCGCTGACTCCCTCCGCGACGTCCGCCTTGCTCTCCTGGAAGCCGATGTCGAACTCGGTGTCGTCAAAGACTTCATCGCCTGCGTTAAGGAAAAAGCCCACGGTGCCAACGTCCTCAAATCGATCAAACCCGGCGAGCAGATCGTCAAAATCTTCCAGGACGAACTCACCGAACTCCTCGGTGGCGACCAGGCCCCCATCAATCTCAATTCTCCGGGATACGTCCTCCTTTGCGGTCTCAACGGTGCCGGTAAAACCACCACTGCCGCCAAGCTCGCCCTTCGCTTGAAAAAAGAAGGCCGACGCCCCCTCCTCGTCGCCCTCGACCTCTACCGCCCCGCTGCCATCGACCAACTGGCCAAGCTCGCCGAGCAGGTCGATGTCCCAGTCTTCACCCCCGAAGAAGGAGAAAAAGACCTCATCAAAGTCGCCAAACGCGCTGTCAAATGGACCAAAGATCAAGACGGCACCGTCGTCATCTTCGACACCGCCGGCCGCCAGGAACTCGACACCAACCTCCTCGACGAACTCAAGGCCCTTCACAAATTCCTCAACCCCGGTGAGACCCTCCTCGTCGCCGACTCCGCCACCGGCCAGCAGGCCGTCTCCGTCGCCCAAACTTTCGACCGCGAAATCGGCATCACCGGCATTATCCTCACCAAACTCGATGGTGACGCCCGCGGGGGGGCCGCCCTCTCGATGCGCGCCGTCACTGGCAAGCCCATCAAATATATTGGCGAAGGAGAGAAGATGGAAAACCTCGCCGAATTCCATCCCAATCGCATGGCCGACCGCATCCTCGGCATGGGCGACGTCGTCTCAATGGTTGAGCAGGTCGCCGACAAGATCGACGAAAAGAAAGCCATGTCCGCCGCCAAGCGGATGCAATCCGGCAAGTTCGACTTTAACGACTTCCTCGATCAGATGAAAATGATCCAGAGCCTCGGCCCGCTCGATGGGATCCTCGGCATGCTCCCCGGCTTCCGTCAGATCAAAAAACAACTTCCCACCGGTGCCCTCGACGATGGACGAATCAAACAAATGGAAGCCATCGTCCTCTCCATGACCAAGCGGGAACGCACCCGCCCCATCCTCATTAAAGCGACTCACCGCAAGCGTATTTCCAGAGGCTCCGGAACCACCATCCTGCAGGTCAACCAGCTCTTGAAACAGTTCGGCCAAATGCAGAAAATGATGAAGTCCAAAGGCAAAATGAAGGACATGATGAAGCAACTTGGCGGCATGGGCGGCGGAGATGGCGGAGGCATGGGTGGGCTCGGCGGCATGATGGGAGGCATGGGCGGAGGCAAAGGCGGTATGCCCGACATGAATGACATGGGCGGCCTCGAAGACCTCCTCGGCGGCGGTAAAAAGAAACGCTAATCCAAAAGGAAGGCCGTTCTCCAGAGCGTCCCGCTCAACCAAATTACGGAGCTTAGATTTTAATCTGCGTTCTCAACCACGTCCCCTCAACACCCTCCTGAGAAAAACGGCTCGTCCCCTTAAACGACGACCTCTCTCGCCAAGCCCGCATAACTGCAGCCGAAGCAGACACCGCCCTCTATTCCGAAGACCTTAACCACTCCCAAAACTACGGAGACGTGACTGTCATCACCCCCTTCTCACCCTAGTTCACTTCTTCATTCCAAATAATTCCTTCTCATTCCCGCTTACCCCATCCACACTCCTGCAAAACCTTACGCCATGGAAAAGATCACCGCTCAAATCAAGAACTTCATCCAATACATCGCCCTCCAATTTATCAGCGATCCTAAGCTCGCCGAGCTCCGCATCGGCAACTCGGCTGAGAACAAGGTGAATTTTCGTCTCGTCCTCAGCCAACCGGATGTCGCCACCCTGATTGGACGTCAGGGGTTCACAGCCTCCACCATCCGCAGCCTTGTCAAAGCCGCCGCCGAGCGCGAAGGCGTCCAGGTCAACCTCCGCATCCACTCGCACGAGGAAGAGCGACAGTACACCGCTGCCATCGAAGCCAAGGCAATGGAATAGCATTCCTTGCTCACATATTTTTCAAACCCGCAAAGACTTCTGCCTTAGCGGGTTTTTTGTTCTAAGAACTTGGATCTAAGAGACGTTCCGTCATCCCACTTTTGCAATGAAGCGAATCCTTCTTTTTCTCCCCCTCCCCCTTGCCGCACAAGAGCTTCTCCCAGAACTCGTCGTAACCGCCAGCCGCACTTCGAAAGAGGCCCAGAACGTTCCTTACACCACCGAGATCCTCGACTCCGCCGACCTCCTCGCAAACTCCACCCGCACCCTCCCCCAGGCTTTTCTCGACACCCCCGGCGTCCTCGTTCAACAAACCACCCCGGGTCACGGCTCCCCCTACATTCGCGGCTTCACCGGTCGCCAAAACCTCCTTCTTCTTGATGGCATCCGCCTCAATAATTCGACTTGGCGCGGAGGCCCGGTGCAGTATTGGAACACCCTCGACGCCCAGGCCATCTCCTCCATTGAACTCATCAAATCCCAGGGCTCTGTCCTCTACGGCTCTGATGCCATCGGCGGCACCGTTAATACTCTCTCCAAATCCTCCGGCTTCCGTGATGAAGACGGCTTCTTCTCCGCCGGAGCGGCCTACTACCGCTTCGATACTAACTCCAAGTCCCACCTTGGCCGAGTCGAACAACGCCTCGGTGTCGGTGGTGAATGGGGCCTCATGCTCGGAGTTTCCGGCAAGGACATCGGTGACATCAAAGATTCCGCTCTCGGCCGTATGCACGGCACCGGCTACTCGGAAGAATCGCTTGACCTCAAGTTCGAATACGCTTTTTCGGACAGCCGCACGCTGACCTTCGCACACACCTATTCCGATCAGGATGACATCAGCCGGTGGCACAACACCATTAACAACCAAGGCTGGATCCACGGACGTTCCTTCACCACCCCCGGTTCGGACCTCCAACGGGATTACGACCAGGAACGCTCCCTCACCTACCTTCGTCTCCAAGACTCCGCATCCGACATCAGCTGGATCGACAATTGGCAGGCCACTTTCTCCTACCAAAAATCCCAGGATTCCGAATTCCGCGTCCGTGATTCCGGTCGCACTGATCTTAAAATCCTCGATGTCGATACCTACGGCCTGAGTTTTCAAGCGGAATCCGCCAGCATCGTATGGGGAGCTGATTTTTACCATGATGAAGTCGATTCCCAGGGGGGCCGCAACGGCATCGCACGAGCTTCCAATCGCCCCGTAGCCGATGATGCCTCATACGACTCCCTCGGTCTCTTCGCCAACTCCACCGGCTCCATCGGAGAACGCTTCAGCTATGATGCCGGAGCGCGCTTCACTTACGCCGAAGCAGAATGGGATGGCTACCGACCCGCCGGAGCAACCACCGACCAATCGGGCAATTCCTCCTGGGAAAACCTCTCCCTCTCGCTTCGCGGACAATATGACCTTAATAATTCCTGGAGCATCTTCGGGGGAGCATCCCAGGCCTTCCGCGCCCCCAACCTCGATGATCTCACCGGCAGCCAGTTCGCACTCAATGGACTCAGCTCCAATGGTTCACCCTCTGTCGATCCCGAGACCTATCTCACCGCCGAACTGGGAACCCGCATCGACAATAACAACCTCTCGTTTCAACTCTCCGGCTACTCTACTAGGATCGACGACGGGATTGTCCGGATCGGAGATGGCATGGGAGGACTCATCACCACCAACGGGAGCGATGGATATATCTACGGATTTGAAGCGCGCACTGCGTGGCAGTTCCACCCGCAATGGGAACTCGCCGCACACGCTTCCTGGCAGGATGGCAAACAAACAACCGGAGGGGTGGAGGACACCATTCGCCGGATAAACCCGCTCAGCGGAGCCGTGTCACTCAAGTGGACCGATCCCGATGAGCGCTACTGGGTTTCCGGACGCGTTCAAGCGGCCACCCGTCAGGACAACCTATCGGCCCTTGCTGCCAACGACACCCAACGTATTCCGGTCAACGGAACTCCCCAACACATCACCGCCTCCATCTACGCAGGTTGGGAGGTTTCAGAATCACTCCAGCTCAACTTCGCCTTCGAAAACCTCACCGATGAAGGCTATCGCATTCACGGCTCGGGACAGAATGCGCCCGGACGAAATGCCACTGTCTCCGTAAAATATGAATGGTGATCGGTTTGGTGTCGTTTAATCTGCAAAAGCTAATGAAACGACTCTACCGGCTCCTTTTGCTCCTCTCCCTCGCGGGCACGGCTTTCGCTGGCTGGAAGTACCGCGATCCCATCATCAGCTTTTACCGACAGCATATCGCCAGCGAAGCTTCCGAAAAAAAAGACGTTCCCGATCCCGCCCGCTACCAGGAACTCATCACGGAACTTGAACAAAAACGCCAAGCCCTCGCCGATCGTTACGCTAGGGCCCGCACCGCACAGGATTTTTCTTCGGCCATCTCAGAAAGCCGCACTACCCTCGAGGCCACCCTCCCTGAAATGATGAGCTGCTGGCTCGGCACCCCATGGGATTTCCATGGCACCTGCGAAACCCCGGGCTCGGGCAAGATCGCCTGCGGCTACTTTGTCTCCACCATCCTTCGAGACGCCGGCTTTCAGGTGGAGCGCTTCCGCCTCGCCCAGCAACCCTCACAGGGCATCATCGCAACCTTCCTTCCGAAAGAGGAGATGCACATTCGCGCCAGCCTCGACTACGACACGTTCCTTGATCAAGTCACGGCCCGCGGCCCCGGCATTCGGATTGTCGGTCTCGATAGCCACGTCGCCTTTCTCATCGTCCCAGAATCAGGAGACCTCCGTTTCATTCACTCATCCGGTGCTGCCTCCAAATGCGTGGTTGATGAAAACCGGGAAAACGCCGGTGTCTTGCGCAGGTCGAACTACCGCGTCACCGGTAATCTCACCGACAATGATGAAGTCATCTACCGTTGGCTTTTCGGCGAAAAGTGGCCGACCAAACTCTAGGAAAGGAGTTCTAGCTCTTGTGCTTCTTAAGGCGTTTATCCAACCCCTTCACCGCCTTGTTATCCTTGAGTGATTCTAAAACGTCCCGATAGTTGGCCGCTACGATCTCATAATCATCACGTGACACCTTGAGATCGGTTTCGAACCCCTTGAGAGCTTTGTCGAAGTGCTCCCTGGCTTTATCAACCTCACCCTCCCGGACCAGGACAAGGGCCAAGTTTCCGTGAGACTGGGCCGTCTCCACATGGATGTCGCCGAAGATCGTCGTCCGCGACTCCAGAGAAAGATTGTGCATCTCCTTTGCCCGGTCATCGTGTTCCGCTTTAAAATAAAGTGTCCCGACATTGTTGTAGAGCACTGCCGTTTTCTCATGCTCCGGACCCAGAGTCTCATGATAAGCCTTCGAAGCAGCGAGGAGAAAGGTTTCCGCCTTATCGAAGTCATCGTCCGCCTCGTAGATGAAAGCGAGATTGTTGCTGATGTCCGCGATGTCCAGCACTGCCGGGGGAGTCAATCTTTCGAAGGCTGCAATTGCCCGTTGGTAAAATGATTTTGCCTGATCCGTATCGCCGCTCATCTCATGTGTGTGCGCCATTCCCGCACACACTCTGCCGATTCCCTCGTCGGCATTGCTTGTGCTGCTCATTAATCCAAGGGCCTCAACGTAGTCATTCTTGGCCGCATCGTAGTCTCCCATATTCCGAAGAAAAATCGCCCGCAGTTCAAGGCCGCGGGACAGATCATGATCGGACAAAAGGTCCGTCTCCTTGTTGGCTCTGGCTTTGTCCACAGCCTCATCTCCGAGCTTGCGGAGTTCCTCCGTATTCCACTCATCGATAGGGGCTCCCATGAGATTTTCAAATTTTGCGAGTACGGATTCTGAGGCGGAAGCAGGCATGATTGGTAAGATGAAACGAAAAGACTGACGTTTTCTGTCACTTTTGAGACAGAAGATCAAGGCAGTGATCTCGAGATTTTGGTAATTTCCCATAGACCTGAAGAATCCCCAAATGAGCGCCCTTCCCCAATCCCAGGATCCTGGCAACCTCTCTCTCATAGTAGAGCAGTGCTCGTCGACTTGCCCCCTCGCGGGTCAAATACCCCAGTCCTCGCTTGAGCAGGTCACACATCTCCGGCTCAGAGTGATCCAGCTCCAGCACTAATTCCAGTAACTGCGCAAAGTAACCAGCCACCAGCGCATCACGATAGCTCTTCCTCAATTCTTCCCGGAAATCCAAGACCGCAACTTCCCTCAAACTGTGCAACTCTCCCTTTTTGTTCCGCCCCCATTCAAAGTCCGCCTCCAAAAATAAATCCAGTCTTCCTGCAAAGGCGCTTTTCGACCGCCGAGCTCCCTTGGCCACCGTCTTAATCAAGCCCGCCTCCTCGCTCATCCAATGCACGATCAGGCTCGTATCTGTCAGCTTTGTCAGCCGGATGATCGTCCCGCGTCCACTCTCCATTCCTCGGACTCTAGTGCCCAAATTTCAAATCCTGAATTCTAAATTTGAAATCCTGCCTCAAAATGCCAAACCCCTTGCGTGCCAGACACCGTCCCTGACCCCGCCTCCCAGGATGCCCCGCGCTCACCTTTTGCCGGATGCCTCATTCTCATCGTGATGGGCCTCGTCGTTCTCATCCTCATCGCATCCGCGGGTTACACCGTGAAAAAACAGACCGACGCCTATAAAACCTTCACCGAGGAAGAAGCCAAGCCCGCCCCCGTCGCCGAACTTCAAAACCATGAGCCCGAACTTAATTCGCTCATAAACCGACTCCGTCACTTCGACAACGAAATCAAATTCGAACGCGCCGCCGAACTCTCCCTGTCCCCGTCCGACATCAACTTCGCCATCGCACACTTCGAGGTTCTCAACAGTTTCCGCGGTCAACTCTCGTTCGAAAAAATCACTGACACCCAAATCAGTGGCAACATCCACTACCCCTTTCGCTCCACCTCGGAACTTCCCGAGTTCGTCCGTGGGCCGCTCAATATCGAGGCCCGCGACAATAATCTTAACGGCACCTTCACGGGGACGCCTCTCCTCACTGACGGAAAATTCATCCTCAACATGACCGAGATCAGCCCCTCCATCGGAGAGCTTCCCGAAGAATTGTTCGCCGGCATCTCCCGCTTCCTGATTTCCGGCGAACTTGAGCAAAAACTCGAAAAGGATCCCGAAAATCCCCCCGAGCTTCTCAAAAAGCTTAGAAAGCTCACCTCACTCTCCCTCAAAAATGAGGCCCTCGTCTTAGGTTACTCTCCGGAGGCTACTCCTCCCAGCGTCAAAGAAGAATCCAACGCCATGGCCACCAAAGCCAAACAACTGGTTGCCCTTGGAGCCGTCATTTTCATCCTCACCATGATTCTCTTGTTCATCGTTTTGAGCCGACGTCAAAAGGCCAAACGCAAAGCTCTGGGACTGGCGTGATTTTTTAAAAAAGATTGATAATCCTCCCTTTCGGTGCCGTTATCCCTTCATGCTAAAGAACACCCTTGCTTTGGCGGCAGCACTCACTCTTGCCGTCCACGCCGACCCGACAACCAAGCCTGCGCCTGAGAACCCTGCTCCCGCCCAACCGGCCAAAAAGCAGCCGGCCAAGGCCCAGACTGCTGTCCCTGTCAAACCAAAGGCCGCTGACAAAGCCGCAATTCCCGCCGCCAAGGTCGCAGAAAAGCCAGCCGAGCCAAAAAAAGAAAGCCCCGCTGACTCCGAACTCGAAAAAGCAAAAGCCGAGCAAGGGCGCCTCGCCATCTTCAACGCCCTTGCAACCGAGAAGCAAAAGCACGACACCCTCGACCTCCGTTCCGATATCGCCCTCCTCAAGCTCGAGAAAGAACTCCTCGTCGAAACTCTCGCCCTCGCCGCTGCCCAGGAAAACTCCAAGCAAGCCGACGCCATCGCCAAATTCGAAAGCGAAAAAGAGCGCCTCACCCGCGAAGTCACCCTCGCCAAGCTCCGCTCCGAACACCTCAGCAGCCAGCTGAAGGAACTCCAGGCCACCTCCTCCCTCAAGACCTCCGCCCTCATGGCTCAGATCAGCGAGATCGAAACCTCCAACAAGCGCGAGGACTACGTCGATGCCGAGCCCCAGTATCTCGACAATCCCCTCAAAAAAGATGGCACCCTCGTCATCTCCGACCGCCGCATCCCGTTCAACGGACCTGTCACCAGCAACCTTGCCGACAAGGTCACCGAGCGCATCAATTACTTCAACAACAAGGACCCCAAGAAGCCCATCTTCATCGTGATCGATGACTCACCTGGCGGTTCCGTCATGGCCGGATACCGTATCCTCAAATCCATGGAAGGATCCGAGGCTCCTGTCTACGTCGTCGTCAAATCATTCGCTGCTTCCATGGCAGCCACCATCACCACGCTTGCTGAAAAATCCTTCGTCTACCCCAATGCCGTCATTCTTCACCACCAGATCTCCCAGAGCTTCATGTTCTCAAGCATGAACCTCACTGAGCAAAAGGAAAACGTTGATGATCTCATGAGATGGTGGAACCGCCTCGCAGGCCCCATCGCGGAAAAGATGGGCATCACTCCTGACGAATTCATCGAGATGATGTATAAAAAGACCGTCTCCGGAGACTGGTCCGAATTCGGTGACGACGCAGTCAAACTCAAGTGGGCCGATCACGCGGTCACCCGCATTCACGAGACCGCTCTACTCAAGAATCCGGACGCCAAGAAAGTCGCCGTGGCAACCACCACCCGCGCCAGCGAATCCGACAACGGCCTCACCCCCGCTATCGACGACCAGGGGAATCCCTACATGATTCTCCCCCGTCGCAACCCAAAGGACGCCTACTTGATGCACAATCCAGACGGCTACTACCGTTTTAAGTAAGCACACACACACATTCACCCAAAAAGCCCGGCGCTTCTCAAGAAGCCCGGGCTTTTTTCTTGGAACGACGCTCTCCAGCTCGCGCCTCTCAACTCAAGCCCCTCAAATCCCGGCACTCAGCGTGAATCGCTGCCACACACACCCCACACACAACCAAATACTCGACATTCAAACATTGGGCGTTCGTCGTTGGGCGCTCAACCCACCTCGAAGCCTCTCCATGAGCTATTTCAAACCAAATAATTGCCCCTTTTCTCATTTTCGCGATTCACCTTGCATGCGATCTGGCCTAAAATCCCGCAACGAAATCTATCATGGAAACAAAAAAAATCTTCAAAACCGGCTCTGGCAACGATGCCACCTACTACTCTCTTCCTGCCCTCAAAGATCTCGGCGTCGCCGATGTCTCCCGCCTCCCTGTTTCCATCCGCATCGTTCTCGAGTCCCTCCTTCGTAATCTCGACGGACGAAAAGTCACCGAATCCGACGTCAAAAACCTCGCCAACTGGAAGGCCCAGTCCCCCGGCGATTACGAGGTCCCCTTCACCGTGGCCCGCGTCGTCCTTCAGGATTTTACCGGCGTCCCCCTTGTTGTAGACCTCGCCGCCATGCGTGACGCCGCCAAAACAGCCGGGGCCGATCCCTCCATCGTCGAGCCCCTCGTCCCCGTCGATCTCGTCATCGATCACAGTGTCCAAGTCGACTTCGCAGGCTCCCAAAATGCCCTCGACCGCAACCTCTCCATCGAATTCATCCGCAACCAAGAACGCTACGAATTCTTAAAATGGGGCCAACAAGCCTTCGAAACCTTCGGCGTCGTCCCTCCAGGAATCGGCATCGTCCACCAAGTCAACCTCGAGTATCTCGCCAAAGGAGTTCTCGATAAAGAAAACGTCTTCTACCCCGACACCCTCGTCGGCACCGACTCCCACACCACCATGATCAACGGCCTCGGCGTCGTCGGTTGGGGCGTCGGCGGCATCGAAGCTGAAGCAGGAATGCTCGGCCAGCCCGTGACCTTCCTCGTTCCCGAAGTCGTCGGCGTCTGCCTCCACGGCAACCTCGCCGAAGGCGTCACCGCCACCGACCTCACCCTCCGCATCACCGAAATCCTCCGCGCCCACGGCGTCGTCGGGAAATTCGTCGAGTTCTACGGCCCCGGAGCCGAGGCCCTCAGCCTCCCCGACCGCGCCACCATCGCCAACATGGCCCCCGAATACGGTGCCACCATGGGCTTCTTCCCCATCGATGACGAGACCATCAACTACCTCCGCGGCACCGGCCGTTCCGAGGAACTCTGCGGCACTGTCGAGAACTACTTTAAGGCCCAGGAAATGTGGGGCATCCCGCAGAAAGGCGATATCGACTACACCGATGACCTTTCCCTCGACCTCTCTACCGTCGTCCCCGCCGTCTCCGGTCCCAAGCGTCCCCAGGACCGCATCGACGTCCCCGCTCTCGGCGAAAAGTTCAACGACCTCTTCACCGCCTCCATCGCCGATGGGGGCTTTGGCCGTGACGCCCCAACGCGTAACGACGTCGCCCAGTTCGACCTCACCACGCCCGCCGGATTCTCACCAGAAGGTGCCCAACTCCTCAACAACGACGGAAACCCCGACACCGACGTCGCTACCGAGACCGCCGGCCAAACGATCGACCTCCAACACGGATCCGTCCTCATCGCCGCCATCACGAGTTGCACCAACACCAGTAACCCCAGCGTCATGCTCGCCGCCGGTTTGGTCGCCAAAAAGGCCAACTCCCTCGGCCTCACCGTCCCACCTTACATCAAGACTTCCCTAGGACCGGGCTCCCGCGTTGTCACTGACTACCTCGAAGCAACCGACCTCCAAAAAGAACTCGATCAACTCGGCTTCGAAACCGTCGGCTACGGTTGCACCACCTGCATCGGAAACGCCGGCCCCCTCAACCCCGAGCTCGAAGCCGCATTGAAGTCAAAGGACCTCATCTGCGCCTCCGTCCTCTCCGGAAACCGCAACTTTGAAGCTCGCATCCACGGCTCCATCCGCGCCAACTTCCTCATGTCACCACCCCTCGTCGTCGCCTACGCCATCGCCGGTCGCGTCGACCTCGACCTCACCAATGACCCCCTCGGTCAGGACAAAGACGGAAACGATGTCTACCTCAAGGACCTCTGGCCTTCCACCGAAGAACTCCAAGCCGTCATCGGTTCCGCCCTCAAGCCAGAAGTCTTCAACAAGCTTTATAGCAACCTCGACACCGTAAACCAAAAGTGGGTCGACGTTGAAAGCTCCACCGGAGCCACCTACGGTTGGAATGACGACTCCACCTACGTCCAACTTCCACCCTTCTTCGATAACTTCTCCCGCACTCCCGAAACAGAAGGCAAGGATATCTTCGACGCCCGCCCGCTCGGCATCTTTGGAGACAGCGTCACCACGGACCACATCTCCCCCGCCGGAGCGATCACCCCGGCCAGCCCGGCCGGGAAATACCTCCTCGAAAACGGAGTTGAGAAGCCCAAGTTCAACTCCTTCGGCTCACGTCGTGGAAATGACCGCGTCATGACCCGTGGCACCTTCGGCAACGTCCGAATTAAGAACCTCATGACACCGGGAATCGAGGGCGGCTACACCCAATACTTCGGCGACGCCCCCGTCTCCGCCCCCGATCAAGAGATCGCCGCGACCGAAGGTGCTCAACCCACCTTCATCTACGACGCCGCCATCGCCTACAAGCAAAGCGGTCGTAAACTCATCGTCATCGGCGGAGAAGACTACGGCATGGGATCATCCCGCGACTGGGCGGCCAAAGGCACCGCCCTCCTCGGCGTCCAAGCCGTCATCACCAAGAGCTTCGAGCGCATTCACCGCTCTAACCTCATCGGAATGGGAGTCCTCCCCCTCAACTTTAAGAACAAAGAGGACTACGACAAAATCAAGGACATGCACTCCTGCACCTTCAGCATCACCGGCCTCACCGGCGAACTGAAAGCCATGCAAGAAGCCACCCTAACCACAAGCTGCGGCCTCAGTCTCTCGGTGATCGTCCGCTTGGACACCCCAGCGGAAATCGACTACTACCTCAGCGGCGGCATTCTCCCTTACGTCCTGAATCAAATCCTCGACGGAGCCGAAGAGAAATCCTCTTGCAGTGTCGTAAGCGCCTAAGCCTTTGATCAGCCGGTCAGGCTGGTTATCAAGCTCAATAAGAAACGCCCCCTGCCCCAACACAGAGGGCGTTTTTTGCTATTTCGATGACAAAACGAGATCTCCAACACGTTAACCTGTTACCTCCTCTTCTCTCCACAGATATATCCCGCTCTCATCATTACCAATAATGCCCACTTTTGCTCCTTTCATTAGCGGTTGTCTCGCGATCCTCATTCTGAGTGGCTGCAGCACGGGGTTTTACAAAAATCAGGCAGACAAGGATGTTTACGCCATCCTGAAGAAAGTTGAAAATGACATCTTTGGACATTCCTCCGACTTCTCCATCGACACCCCCGCCTCTGGGAAAGAGACCAAAGACTTCACTTCCGCCAAGGTTCTGAAATCCCGCAACAAGGGCGGAAAAATTACCCTCTCGCTCGACCAGGCCATTGCCTACGCCATCAAGAACAGCCGGGAGTATCAATCGGAAAAGGAACAGCTCTACCTCACCGCCCTTACCCTGACGGGGGAGCGACACAATTTCCGCCCCAACTTCTTCGGACGCACCCGGGCCGACTCCAACCGCCTGAGCAATGGCGAACGCACCGGCACCGCCTCCACAGACCTCGGAATCAATCAGGCCCTCCTCACGGGTGGAAGCCTCGGCATCAGCATCGCCAATGACCTCCTGAAATATTTCACCGGAGATCCCCGCCGCTCCGCCGCTTCCGCTCTTAGACTAAACGTGACCCAACCTCTCCTCCGGGGAATTGGCAGCAAAATCGCCGCCGAACGACTCACTCAAGCAAACCGAAACGTCGTCTACGCCGTCCGGGACTTTAGCCATTTCCAAAATACCTTCTCGGTCGAAATCGTCAGCGACTACTTCGACCTCCTTCAAATGAAGAACGTCATCTTTAACGAATACAACAACTACGAATCCCGCAAAGCCAACAAGGAATACCTCACCGCCCGCGTGGACCGGGAATCACCCGAAGCCCAAGGCGACGCCGAGCAAGATGCACTCCAGGCCAAAAACCGCTACATCAGTTCCATCACGAGCTATCGAAACGCGCTCGATCGATTCAAGATCACCCTCGGCCTTCCACAGATCACCGACCTACGACTCGACGACAAAGAGATCGACCTCGTCCGCGCCGCGGGAGCCAAGACACTTTACCTCGGAAGCCCGGAGGGCTTCCGAATCGCTCTCGACCACCGCCTTCCCCTCTTCAACCAGATCGACCGTTTCGAGGACAACAAGCGGCAGGTCACCATCGCCGCCAACCAGCTCAAGGCCGACCTCAACATCATCGGCAGCGGTTCCCTGAACAGTGACGGCAAACCCACCGACTACGCGAACTTCGACTTTAGAAACGTCCGCACGTCCGTCGGCCTCCAACTCAATCTCCCCCTCGACCGGCTACGCGAGCGCAACGACTACCGTGCCACCCTCATCAACTTCGAATCTGCCACCCGCACTCTCGGACAAAACTTTGACGAACTCCGCAACCTCCTCGACCGACGCATCCGTGAGCTCGAGCAATTCCGACAGTCCTACCAAATCCAGCAAAACGCCGTCGTCCTTGCCGAAAAGCGGGTCGAAGGCAACCAACTTCGGCTCAAGGCCGGCACCGTCATTTTCCGCCGACTGAGCGAATCACAGGACGCCCTCATCTCTGCTCAAAATGCCGAAACCCGGGCTCTCGTCGATTACCTCGGAGCGCGCCTCAATCTCCTCATTGATCTCGGCATCCTTCAATCCGACCAAAAGCGATACTGGCTCAAGGAGAACCCATCCAACATCAAGTTCGAGAAAGTTCCCCCTTCCCTTGAAAAAAACCTCCCTCTTGAAGTGGGCGACACTGTCATTTCACCCAGCCGACTATTCCAATGAAAGCTCTCCTTCAGAAACGAATTCTCATCCCCATCGCCGCAGGCATCCTGATCATTGTCCTAATCGTCGGTGGCGGTAGCGGTGATGCGGGCAACACCCTCAATCATACCGTGAAGCGAGGCGACTTTGTGATCTCCATTGTCGAAGGAGGAACACTTGAAGCCGTCAACGAAGTCGTCGTCAAAAACACCATCGACGGAGATTCAAGAATCATCTGGCTCATTGCCGAAGGAACTTATGTCAAAAAGGACGAACTCCTCGTTGAGTTCGATACCGGAGAAGCCGAAAAAAATGTCGAAGAGCAACGAGTCGAATTCGAGTCACGCCAGGCCGCTCTCGTGAAGGCCGAGAACGACCTCATCATCACCAAGAGCACATCCGAAAGTGACATCAGTGAAGCCAAGCTAGCCGTCGAGTTTGCCACCATGGACCTAGAAAAGTTCGAGCAACTCGAACGGCTTCACAAGGTCCGTGAAGCCGAGCTCAAAATCGACACCGCCGAGGAAGCACTCAAGCTCGCCCAACAACGATACGAGTGGTCGATCAAACTCTCCGACAAAGGATACGAAACCAAAACCCAGGTCGATCGTGACAAGCTGGACGTCAGCCTTAAGTCGAAGGAATTCGAAACTGCCAAAAGCACCCACGAAATGCTCAAGACTTTTGACCTTCAAAAGGAATACGCTGAATTCATTTCCAATAAAAAGGAAGCGATCGCAAAACTCGACCGCGTCAAAAAACAAGGTGAGAGCAAAATCGCCCAGGACGAAGCCGCCGTTAATTCCGCCAAGATCACCCTCAAACTCACCGAGAACAGTCTTGCCAAGCGCATTGAGCAACTCAAGGCCACGAAGGTAAGAGCCCCGCAGGAGGGTCTCGTCATTTATGCCAAACCCCGCAGCCGCTGGGGCGATGACGTGCAAATCGCCGAGGGCTCGACCGTCCGCAACCGCGCAACCCTCATCTCCATCCCCGATGTCACCTCGATGAAGGTTTCCGTCAAGATTCACGAGTCCATGATCAGCCAGATCAAGAAGGGCCAAAAAGCCTACATCGTTCTGGATTCACTCCCCGACAAACGCTTCGACGGCGAAGTCACCAAGGTCGCCATCCTGCCCGACAGTGACCGAAACTGGGCCAATCCCGACCTTAAGGTTTACGCCACCGAGATCACCATCGCGGAAACGATCGAGGGCATAAAACCCGGCGTCTCCGCCAAGGTGGAAATCGTGATCGAGGAACTCACTGATGTCCTCACCGTCCCTATCCAGGCGGTCACCACGGCCGATGGAAAACAGCTTTGCTACCGCAGCAACGGAGGAGAACTTAAGCCGCTCCCGGTCGAAGTCGGTAAGTTCAACACGAAATACATCGAGATCAAATCCGGCCTCGAAGAAGGTCAGGAAATCATCCTCAACCCGCCCCTCGACAACCGGATCAACCTCACCGGCGAGACCACCGAAGACGAATCCTCGGAGTAACACCCATGTCCGACTCAGCCCCAGCGACCGAGGCCACCGAAGTCATTCGCATCCGGAACGTCGAAAAGATTTTTCAAGTCGGCGAGGTAAAGGTCCACGCACTTCGCGGCATCGACCTCACCATTCACAAAGGCGAATTCGTCGCCATCATGGGACCATCGGGTTCAGGGAAATCAACCCTCCTTAATATCCTCGGCTGCCTCGACCGTCCCACCACCGGGGAGTATTTCCTCGGCGAAGAAGATGTCGCACAAATGGATGACGACACCCTTTCCGCGATCCGGGGAAAGCGACTCGGCTTCATTTTCCAGTCCTACAATCTCATCGCCCAACTCACCGTTCTCGAAAACATCCAGGTCCCCCTCATCTACCAACAGGAGGATCTCGAGGAACACAAGGAACGCTGCATCGAACTCGGAAATCTCGTCGGCCTCAACGATCGCCTCGACCATCGGCCCAACCAACTCTCCGGCGGACAACAACAACGCGTTGCCATCGCCCGCTCGCTCGTCAACGAGCCGCTCATGATTCTTGCTGACGAACCCACCGGCAACCTCGATTCAAAAACGGAAATCGAAGTCCTCGACATCATCAACGACCTCAACAAACAAGGCCGAACCATCGTCCTCGTTACGCACGATGACATCGTTTCCCGCCACGCCCACCGTGTCATCCATATGACGGACGGACGCATCGACCACGAAGTCATCAACCCTGAAAGCAAGGCATGATTTCGTCCCACTTTCTCAACACCGTCCAGCTCGGCATCAAAAGCCTCCTGCTGCACAAGCTCCGCTCGGGACTCACCATGCTGGGCATCATCTTCGGCGTCTGCTCGGTCATCGCCATGCTCGCGATTGGCGAAGGTGCCTCCTACGAAGCCCAGGAACGAATCAAACGACTCGGCAGCGAAAACATCATCGTCAACAGTATCAAGCCGCCCGAGGACAACCAACAAAACTCCAGCGGTCGCTCGTTTTCGGTCGAATACGGAATCACTTACAAGGATGTCACCCGCATTCAAGATACCATCCCCGGCGTCGAACGCGTCGTTCCCATGCGAATCATCCGCGAAAATATTCGCTTCGACCGCAGTCAGGAATCCGGACAAGTCATCGGCACCCTTCCTTCCTATTCCCTCGTGCAAAATGTCGATCTCGTCGCCGGCCGTTTTCTCACCCCGACCGATGAACGATTTCAACGCAACGTCTGCGTCATCACCGAGGACCTCGTCCGCAAACTCTTCCCCTATCAGGACCCGCTCAAATCCGCCGTCCGGGTCAAGGAAAGCTACTACGATGTCGTCGGCGTCGTCGATGAAACCGGCACCTCCGAACAACGCCCCCAAATGGGCGACAGCCAGGGCGAAGCCGTCGACAACAACATCTACATTCCCCTCTCCACCGCCCGGTCCCGCTTCGGTGAAATGCTCGTCAAGCGGAGCTCCGGCAGCATGAGCGCGGAGCGTGTTGAACTCCACCGCCTCATCATCAGGATGGCCGATCCCAACGCCGTCATTTCCGGCGAGCAACAGATCCAGCACCTCTTGAACCATTTCCACAACAAGAAGGACTTCGAACTCATCGTCCCCCTCCAGCTCCTCCGCGAGGCCGAAGCGACCAAGCGCATGTTCAACATCGTCCTCGGCTCCATCGCCGCCATCTCCCTTCTCGTGGGCGGCATCGGAATCATGAATATCATGCTGGCCACTGTCACTGAACGAACCCGCGAGATCGGCGTCCGCCGCGCCCTCGGCGCCAAGCGCAAGGACATCATCGTTCAGTTCCTCATCGAAACCATCGTCCTCTCCATCGGCGGCGGAATCATCGGAATTCTCCTCGGAATTCTCGTCCCCGTCTGTGTCTCCTACTTCACCGAAATGAAGACTATCATCACCGCCTGGTCCGTCTTCCTCGCCTTCGGCATTTCAGGCCTCACCGGCATCATCTTCGGAATCTACCCCGCCTCCCAAGCCGCCAAACTCGACCCGATCGACGCCCTCCGCCAGGAGTAAAGCGATGGCCGGGCAAAACGCCTCCGTTTTGGGAAAAACCATCTCCCTCTTTTGAAGCTCGGAGTGGGATAAGAAAACGGGACTCTTCCGCTCTCGCCAACCCAACTCGCCATTCGTTTCTTCTGTTTCAGGAAATGGTATGAAAAGGCCGGTATCCTAATCGCGCTCTATAGGAATTCCTCAACCATCCAACCTCGCCCATTCCAGTATCTCCACTGTCATACGTCAGAGGCCAAACCCCGCGCCATCAGCCTTTTCCTAAATAAAAGAAGCCAGCCCATTCGCATCCCGAAGGGATTCGAATTCGATGTCCAATTGTCTGTCATCACGCAATCCTCCGCCGGCGTTAGCCCGAAAGTTTCTCGGCCCAATCATAAGAAAACCCGCAGAGAGCTAATTGATGAAAGCCCCCACTGGACGATGATTTCGAGTTCTTCGATGTGACGAATTTCCCTGTTCCTCTTGATGACATCGACCTGCCCGAGCACGACTATTATCGAATGATACCATTCTGAATTGGCGGGAGACAACGCACAATGTGAAGCGATGGAAGGAGAAAAATCCAGCGTCGAGCACCATCGTCCCATTAAAAGGGCTAAGTGATCCACTTAGCCCTTTTAATGGGACGTATCGCAAGGCGCAAAATGCCTTGAAATCTCATTAAGAGAAAAACATTCCACCGATAGAACCTTCAAGCTGGATCGGTAGTCTTCGTAATGGTGTTTCACCGGATTATTGGCTACTTGGGAATAACGATAGGTTCCCTCTTGGGTGCCGAAGATTACTGGGCCTTTGCTTCGGTGCTAAATCCGGCTCCGCCCGCTATCCAAAACGTCAAATGGGCGCGTGAAGAGCTGGATCGCTTCATCTTGGCCGGCATCGAAAGAGCAGACTATCACCCGACCCAAACCGCAGCAAAACGAACCTTGGTAAGACGAGCATATCTCGATCTCCACGGTCTCCCTCCCTCAATTGAGCAAATCGCGGACTTCCTCGAGGATCACCACGACGATGCTTGGGCAAAACTTATCGACGAATTGCTGGCATCGCCCAGATATGGCGAGCGTTGGGGACGCCATTGGCTCGATGTCGCCCGCTATGCCGATACCAACGGCATGGATGAAGACATCGCGCATCCTTCCGCATGGCGCTATCGGGACTACGTCATCGCATCCTTCAATAAAGACAAGCCCTTCGATCAATTCATCGTCGAACAATTGGCCGGCGACCTCCTCCCCGCAAAAGATCTCACGGAAAAACGCGCCCGCACCGTAGGCCTGGGGTTCCTCTCCGTCGGCCCGAAGATGTTGGCTTGCGACGACCCCGACAAGATGCGGCGCGACATTGTCGACGAACAAATGGACACCACGGGAAGGGCCTTCCTCGGAATGACCATTGGCTGCGCCCGCTGCCATGACCACAAGATCGACCCCATCTCAATCCAAGATTACTACGGACTGGCCGGAATCTTCATGTCCACCAAGACACTCACCAAATACTCCGTGGTAGCCGAATTCCATGAACACGACCTCACCAAAGAAAGCGATAAAAAGAAGCACCAAGAAGTGCAACGTCTTGAGGCCGAGAGAAAGAAAAAAGAAACATCCAAAGATGAGAAGGAACGCCTTGGCAAGGAAATCACAACTCTCAAAAAGGACCTCCCCGCTCTCTTCAAAGTCATGGGCGTGACCGAACGCCCCACACAAAATGTCAAAGTCCACCTGCGTGGTGACTACCTCACCTTGGGAGAAGAAGTTCCGCGCGGAGTGCCCTCCGCCTGGACGAATGGAAAGAAGATCACCATGCCAAAAAAGAAAAGCGGACGGCTTGAGTTGGCTCGCTGGATTGCCTCGTCAGAAAATCCACTGACCTCCCGTGTCATTGTGAATCGACTTTGGCGCTGGCATTTCGGACGAGGCATCGTCCCAACCCCAGATAATTTTGGCGGCTTGGGTGAACCACCCACACATCCAAAGCTCCTGGATCATCTCGCCACCAGATTCATGAAATCAGGTTGGTCGATCAAAGCGATGCATCGCCTGATAATGAACTCGACAACCTATCGCCAATCGGCTCAGGCTGACCTCTCTCTGTTGAAGTATGATCCGGAAAACAAACTCTTCGCCAGGTGGCAAAGGAGACGGGTCGAATCAGAAGTCATCCGCGATAGTATCCTCATGAAATCGAAACGCCTCGACCCCACCATGGGAGGTTCGATGTTGGTCGTCAAAACTTCGAAGTATGCCGACCGCAGCCAACTAAAAGCGCACTCTTTGGCACCGAGGCGAACAGTGTATCTTCCGGTTTATCGCAGCGCCGGATACGATGGTCAAAAGGCCTTCGATGCCGCCGACCCTGCCGTCCCCGATGGAAATCGCCGTACCTCCACCGTTGCCGGGCAAGCCCTCTACTTGATGAATAGCGAATTGATGCATGAGTCGTCACGTGCCCTCGCCAAGATCCTCACCTCATCCATCCCCAGCCAAAATTCACGTGACCGAACCTCCTGGTTGATCGAGCACCTCTTGGGCCGCGAGTCCACCGAAAAGGAACGTCTCCAAGGCGAAAAATTCGTGAACAACTACAGCGACCAAAAGGAAGCTTGGGCCGCTTTCGCCAGGGTGTTATTTTCCAGTAACGAATTTTTATATGTCGAGTAAATCATCGTGAGCTTATGTGGTCATCGAGCGGGACTTCCGCTCTCCCGTCGGGACATGTTACAGCGATCCGGAACCGGATTTGGTGCTCTCGCACTGCAGGCCATGCTTGCTCGTGAGGCAGCAGGAAGTAGCAAAGCTCCCCCGCTCCCGGGCACCGCCAAACGGGTGATCTTTCTCTTCATGCATGGCGGACCATCGACGGTGGATTTGTTCGATCCAAAACCACTGCTCACTCGCGATAGCGGGAAACCCTTCCCTCTCAAAGCACCCCGCATCACCTCCCATAAATCCAAAAACCTTCTCCTGAAATCTCCCTGGTCCTGCCAGCCACGCGGCGAAAGCGGAGCTCAGGTTTGCGACTTGCTTCCAAATATCGCCTCCATCGCAGACGACCTTTGCTTTGTAAGATCAATGAATTGTTCCAACTCCCGACACGGTGGCGCGCTTCTGGAATTGCACACCGGGTCGGACACCTTCACCCGCCCATCGATGGGATCATGGATCAACTACGGCCTTGGCAGCGAAAACGAAAACCTTCCTGGCTTCATCACCATCAACCCCAGCGGTAGTCACGGCGGAGCAGGAGCCTGGTCCTCGGCTTTTCTGCCCGCCAAATACAGCGGCACCCGCATCGGCGGAAAATCCGGAGAGATGAAAGTCCCCTTCATCGACAACCCGCTTCACGATCGCGGGAAGCAGCGCAAGGAACTGGATCTCCTAGCCTCGTTCAATCGTGACCACCTTGCCCAGCGGGGCGCAGACAGCGAGCTGGAATCACGGATCGCCTCTTACGAACTCGCTTTTAAAATGCAAATGGAAGTTCCCGGCGTGCAGGATATTTCCAGTGAACCGGCTCACATCAAAAAACTCTACGGCGCCGATATCGACCCCACGAAATCTTTCGGTGAGCAATGTCTCATGGCGCGACGCTTTAGCGAAGCCGGCGTGCGCTTTGTGCAAGTCACGCATCGTTACTGGGATTCCCATGGCAACCTGAAGAAGGAGCATGAAAAGCTCAGTGCAGAAATGGACAAGCCAGTCGCCGGGCTCGTCTCTGATTTAAAACAACGCGGACTTCTCGATGAAACCCTCGTGCTCTGGGGAGGCGAATTTGGCCGCACCCCCACCGCGCAGGGGAACGACGGCCGGGATCATAATCCCCACGGCTTCACCATGTTCATGGCGGGAGGCGGCATCAAACCAGGAACCGTTTACGGATCAACCGACGACTACGGATACTATGCCAAAGACAAACCGGTCCACTTCCATGACCTCCACGCCACCATCCTCCATCTCATGGGCATTGATCACGAAGAATTCACCTACCGCTACGCCGGTCGAAATTTCCGGCTCACTGATGTTGCTGGCAAAGTCGTAAACGGGATCATCGCCTAAAAAACTCTGTCTCCCGGGCATAACAATCCGCCAAATCCTACCCTAAACTACACCTGGCAAAGCTGAATTCCAGAGCCCCGGCGTCAGTCATCTTACGGAGCCCTCAAAAGGTCAGGTCGGCATTCACCGATTGATTGAAGAAATCGATGCCCCCTTGAAGGGTCGAGACCTCTACGGGTCCACCTCCACCTTAAAAGGAGCAGATTGGAAGTTGCCGCAGTGAAGCCATCGCTGTTGCCGGCTTACAAATACAGCCGAGTATGCAGCTTCCTTTCCCCTTTCCGGGTCGATCCCTTGCCGTCGTGGAAAGGCAGGCAGATCCAATCAGAAAGCGAGCCTCCCCATGCTTCGAATGATTGGCATTATTTTGAAACCTGATCCATGGTCCATTGTCAGAAGTGACAACCAAAAGGGTGTTTTCAGTAATTCCTCTGAGCACCTAAATCCTCGTCTTCTTTTGGAATCGTCATTCTCTCCGAAATCTTCAAACATCATCCGCATGCGTTTTCTCATCTTCATTCTCCTCACCCCCCTGCTCCTCGCCGCAGCACCCATCAAAGTCGCAATCATCGGTGATTCCATCTCCTTCGGCTCCGGAGCAGAGCAGCGGGAACTCAATCGCTACTCAACCCGACTCGGCCACCTTTTGGGAGACACCCATGAAGTCAAACCCTTCGCCGCCTCCTCCCTTTGCCTCCTTCGCAAAGCCGACCGCCCCTTTATCAAAACACACCATTTCCAAAAAGCCCTCGCCTTCAAACCCGACATCGCCGTCATCACTCTCGGCACCAATGATACCTGCCAAAACGCCAAACGAAAAAACTGGCAGCACCACGCCGACCTCCAAGCCGACGCCCTCTTCCTCGTCACTGAACTCCGTAAAGCCAATCCAAACATCGTTGTCCACCTCTGCTCACCTCCCCCCATGTTCCCCCACCAAAAGGGACTCAAACCCGGGCGTAAAGCCGACCTTCTTGAACGATCCAAACATCTCCCCGTCATTCACAAAGCCTACGCCGCCGCCGCAGCAACCGATGACAAGCTTCACTTCCACGACCTCTCCCGCGCCCTCACCGCAGGCCGTACTACCGATGGAGTCCATCCCGACACCTTCGGCCACGAACAACTCGCTCATCACTACCACGAACTCCTCGCCCAACCCACCGGCACCCGGGCCGATTTCTCCGGCACCTCACGCTCCAAAGCCGTCTGGAATGGCTTCGAACGCCACGACTTCCAACTCTCAGAAACCAAGGCCAAAGCCATCTTGGTCATCCCCCACACCGCGGCAAAAGGGGAACCATGGATCTGGCGCACCCGATTCTGGGGCCACCAACCCGCCCTCGACCTTGCCCTCCTCGACCGCGGCTACCACCTCGCCTACGTCGATGTTGGAAATCTCTATGGATGCGAAGCCGCCATGAAGCGAGGCGAAGAACTCCACCAATACCTCACCACCCAATTCAAGCTCAGCCAAAAGCCCATCCTCGAAGGCATGTCTCGCGGCGGCCTCTTCATCTTCAACTTCGCCGCCAAACATCCCGACAAGGTTACCTCCATCTATGGTGACAACCCCGTCTGCAACTTCAATTCATGGCCCGGTGGTATGAACGGAAAACTATCAAAAGGCGACTACGCCCGCTGCCTCGCCGCCTATGACATCACCGCCGAACAAGCCAAAACCCACCCGCAAATCACCGCTCCCGCCTTTGCCGAAAAACTCGAAGGCATCCCCGTCGCTCTCGTCATTGGCACCGACGACGATGTTGTCCCACCCTCCGAAAACGCCGAACTCGTTGCAGCCAACCTCGCCAAGCTCAACTCTCCCCTGAAAGTCTGGCGCAAACCCGGCCTTGGTCATCACCCCCACGGCCTCTCACCCGTCGCTCCTCTCCTTCGGTTTCTTCTCCGCTCTGATGGACGCGATGCCAGCCCTGCCTCCCATCCCAAGCCCTCCTCCGAATACCGAAGCGGCGCCGGATGGGGCGGAACCTGGTGGCAGGCCTTCGATCACCTCAAAGCCCAGGCCAAAGCCTATCCCGAAACCAAAGTTATCTTCCTCGGCGACTCCATCTCGCAGGGTCTCACCGGTCACAAAGACCGCCGCATGACCAAGTGGCTCCCCGAGCACAAAGCACTCAGCCTCGGCCTCTCTGGTGATCGCAGCGAGCACGTGCTTTACCGCCTCCAAAACGGCCTCCTCGGTGACCTCAAACCCACCCACCTTGTCCTCATGATCGGCGTTAACAACATCGGAGCAGGACACACCGGAGAAGAAACAGCTGCTGGCACGAAAAGCATCGTAGCTTGGCTTAAAATAAATCTCCCCGAAACTAAAGTCCTCCTTCTCGGCTCCTTCCCGCGCGGAAAATCCCCAGGCACCCCCGCCCGTGCCGATATCGCAGCTCTCCACCAAGGCATCAAGCCACTCGCCGACAACAAAACCATCTCCTACCGCGACCTCCGCCCCCTCTTCCTCAACAAAGACGGAACCCAAAATGACCGCATGTCCGGCGACGGCGTCCACATCAACAGCAAAGGCCAAAAAGCCTGGATCGATGCCATTCGTGATTTTCTAAATTAATCTCCCGACTCCAAAACCTTCATCACCTCCGCTCGCCAACTCATCCCAGTGTCTTCTTCTTAATTCCCCGTCGAGCCAATCAAGGGCCCATCCACGATCCCTTGAATAACATGGTGCCCAGGATGATTGGGATACTCCCTTTCAATTCCATGGCATATCTCGGATTGGTTTGTCCAATCGCGCGCAGCAAAGTCGACAGGCGTGTTTAGGATCTGCCCCGGCAAGTGCTTTGACAGGGTTCCAGATTGGCTAGCCGCCCATAGGACCCAATCCCGGAGGCGAGGCCAAAAGGCAAACAATGGCAGAGGGAATGATCAAACCAGCCCCCAACGTGAGTCGGAAACAGAACCCCATGACGATATTTTCTGGCGATTCTTCAACACCCCCCCATCTTTAAGGAATGGAGAGATCCTCTCATTTTGGTTCCCTTTTAAAGCTCCTCGACGATGACAACGAAGAGGTTAAGCAGGGAGTCCGGCGTGCCCTCATGGATTTTGAAGGTGATGCCAGCCACGACCTTGCCGCCCTTGGCATCCACTTAAAATCCAAAGAGGCCAGGCTCCTTTCTGAATCACTCCATGCCGGCCGCCAAAAGCTCCTGAAAGAGCACTGGGCCATGCCCGTGGGCAACCTTCGCGATCCGGATGGCGACTACGAATCTCTCGAATCTCTCCTCCGCCTCATTTCCGATTTCCTTCACGATGGAGTCACCCTCCGTCCCAGTCTCTCTGACGAGCTCGACATCCTCGCTCAAGAAGCCGATTCCGAGGTGAGCACTTCCCAGGAACTGGCCAGCTGGCTCTTTGGATCAAAACGTTTCGTTGGTAACAAGATCGCTCCTTTTGATCCCAGAAATTCCGATCTCGCCTGGTGCCTCGAAGAAGAACAAAGCAATCCGCTTGGCCTCTCCCTCATCTGCATTCTTGTCGCCCAGCGATTAGGGCTGACCGTATATGGTGTCAACTACCCGGGCCACTTCCTCTGCCTGATTGACACCGCGGAAGGCCCAACCCTCATCGACGGTTTCCATCAAGGTCGCCCGATTCTTGTTTCAAAACTACTCGCCGATCACCTGGAACTTTCCGAAGAAGCGGCAAAGGCCGTCAGGCAACCTTGCTCACTCGCAGCGATGCTTCTCAGGGTTCTCGCCAATATGAATCTCGCCTTTAACAAAGCGGACCGTTTTGACGATGCCGGAATCATCCAAGACCTCATGAAAACCTTCCGACCGTGACAATTAAGGAACACCGCCCAATCATCGACGATTACCCCTTGTTCCGTCTTGTTCTGACTCCTGATCAAACTCCCCGCGGCAGTCTCCTGTTCTTTCACGGTCAGGGAGATTTCGTTGACCGTTATCCCCCTATTCTCGAAGGCTTCGTAAAAGCAGGTTACCAATGCCTTCTCACCGACCTGCCGGGTCATGGGCGCTCTCTCGGAACCCGCGGAGAAGTTCCCGGTCTCGAGTTCATTGACAAACTTTACTACGATTCTCTCTCTCAACTTGAAGGTCCCTTCATCATTGCAGGTCACTCCATGGGAGGGCTCATGGCACTTCGCTTTCTTCTTCGCTATCCGAAAAACTTTCAATCCGCCTGGATCAGTTCCCCCCTTCTCGACCCGATGCGTCAAGCCGCACCATGGATGAAGGTTCTCCTTCCAATGATCTCAGAAGCCTTCCCCTGGCTTACCGTCAGCACCAGAGTTCGAAGTGAAGATTGCGGGGATAACCAAAGCGGTCGCAAGAATGCTGAAGAAGGAGCCCTTTACCACAGCCGGGTCTCGCTCAGTTGGGGCCGGGATCTACGCGACGCTGCCCAGGAAGTGGGAGAGCAATTCCCGACACTCCCCTCCAACCTCCCCATTCTCTTCACCCAAGGTGAAATTGATCCCATCTGTCCACCGAATATTCTTGAAGGCCACCTCAAGAAACTGCCAGACAACCAAGTCCGCTTTGAAATGATCCCCAATGCCCTCCACGAACCCTTTACCGGTTCCACTACGGTCGATTTTCTTAGTCGTCTGAACCGATGGATTAAAGACGAGCTCAGCAGTGATTAAGAAAAAAGCGCCTTTTTGAAGTTTTCGGGAAGTTCGATTATTTGCCCCCTCTTGAACTCTTGGGGGGTCTTCCCATCTATCGCGATCTTCTTCCAAGCCTCGCCATGGATGACCAGTCGATATTTTGAGTATTCCGGTTGAAAGGATCCTTCGCGGGTCTGGGTCAGCACTTCATCCTTCAAGGTGAACGTCTTTCTCACCGAATCGCCAAAACCATCACCGGCATCTTCATAGAGCGAACCTTCACCCGATCCGTCGTCAAGATAGGCGTGTAATTCCATATGGCTAACTGCAGTCGCTGAATTCATTCGGACCGGTGAAAGCGGCAGAATACTGCCTCCCCTGACAAAGAACGGAGTGAGTTCAAGCGGCACGTCCACCCACCGTTCCTCACCTCCTTGCACTTTCTCATTTGTCCAAAAATCATACCAAAGACCGGATGGTGGATAAAGCCAACGGCCTTCCACGCCCGGCTTGGAAATAGGACAGGTGAGAAGATCCGGCCCAAGAGCGAACTCATCCATGCGATTGTGACACTCCGAGTCTTGGTCATCCAGATAGATCAATGACCGTAACATCGGAGCTCCCGTCCGGGTGTGATCTTCAAACAAGGTGTAGATGTAGGGCAAAATGCGGTAGCGCAACTCGATAAATTTCTTCGCAATCGCGGTATAGGGTTCGCCAAACGACCATGGCTCTTGCTCGTTCTCATCTCCGGAACTGTGAACGCGGCAGAAAGGATGGAAAATTCCCATCTGCAACCAGCGAACAAAAAGTTCACCGTCAGAGCGGCCCGAAAACCCTCCGATATCGGTGCCCACAAAAGAATAACCCGACAGCGCCAGACGTTGGCATTGGGCATTCCCAATTTTGAGATGCTCCCAGGACGACTGAATGTCGCCCGTCCATGCTGAACTATATCGCTGGGCCCCGGCATAAGCCGAACGAGTGATCACAAATGGCCGCTTGTCAGGAAGGGCCCGCCGTATTCCCTCCTGAGTCGCACGAGACATCTGCATCCCATAGACGTTATGAGCCTTGCGATGGGAGCAAGGATGCCCGTCAAAGTCATGCCGAACATCTCGCGGGAAAGTCTTGTCTTCATTAAAGACCGCCGGCTCATTCATATCGGTCCAGATTCCGGCCAAGCCACTTTCCTGCATGAAAGGCGGGAACAGCTCCGCCCACCATTCGCGGGCATCGGGATGGGTGAAATCCGGGAAATGACAGGGACCGGGCCAAACGTTACCGGTCATCAATGGCCCATCCATGCGCTTGCAAAAAGCACCCTTTTCTTTTCCGGTTTGATAGACCTCATACTCCGGATCAATCTTGATGCCCGGGTCGATAATCGCGACCGTCTTAATTCCGTCCTTCGCAAGTTTATCGGTCATCCGGTTCGGATTGGGATAATTCTTCTTGTTCCTGTTCCAAGTGAAGCAACGAAAGCCATCCATATAGTCAATATCGACATAAATGGCATCGCAGGGAATCTTGCGAGATTTAAAGCCCTCCGCAATCTTAAGGACTTCCGGTTCGCTCTTATATGACCACTTACATTGGTGGTAACCGAGCGCCCATAGAGGAGGCAGCTCGGGTTTTCCAGTCAGGTTGGCGTAGGATTCCACGACCTTAGGAACCGTGGGACCGTGCATGAAGTAAAAATCCATCTCACCTCCCTGAGCCCAAAAGCTCGTCACAGCCGGTCGTTCCCTTCCGAAATCGAAGCTCGAACGGAAGGTATTGTCGAAGAAAAATCCATAGGCCGCCCCATGGTGCAGTCCGATGAAGAACGGGATATTCTTATAAAGCGGATCGGTTTGAGCATCATAACCGTAGACATCACTTCCCCAAAGTTGACGACGTTGGCCGCGCAGATTCTTGTGTCCGGGAACATCACCTAAACCGTAGTAATGTTCGCGTGATTGGATCACTCGACTCATCATCACCACCTCTCCCCCAAAGGAGTCGTTTTCATACCAGTGAAATCCCTTCTCGTCCTGTGTGAGAAGGTTTCCTTCCTCATCCTCAATCCGCATCCGTAGACCGTCTCGAAGTAGAAAGATTACGATCGATCCAGTCTTGATGATGTAGTGTTTCTCATCTTCTTGGATCTCCGGTGTTAGGCCATCGTTAAAATTTTCAGCCAAGACCGCATACGAAAATCCGTCCGAAAACTCACCTTGAGGAGCAAACCGAAATCTCACCGTCCTTGCTTCCACACAAGTCACTTCAAGGGCACAGCCATTGTCGCAATAAAAAATCTGCCTCGACCCCTCATTATGATGAGCCACCACAGATCCAGGAAAGAGTTCCCCAGCTTCGGCTGGCATCCCGGTTTCGATGTAGTTATCCTTTTCGAAGGTCGCTAAGTCCATCTCCCCGGATTCTATGCACACCTTGTGCCTCCAACCACCGTAGATCCACGAATAATCAAAAAAATCTGTGACTCATTCTCCCCACCCCGATCTCATGACCAAACCCCGTATTCTCATGCTTGGCTGGGAGTTCCCACCCGTCATCAGCGGAGGTCTGGGCGTCGCCTGCGAAGGCCTCAGCCGGGCTCTCTCCGGACGGGTTGATCTGTCCTTCATCCTCCCTCAATCAGAGCCTGCCTTGTGCATCGATCACGTTAACTTCGTTGGACTTGATCAGTTGGATCGCCAATCCGAAAAAGCTCAAAAACTTGGGATCCTCACCGAAACCAACTTCGTCCCCACCAACCTACACCCCTACGCCGACAGCCGGGATCATTCTGCTTCTAGCGGTCCTCTCTATGGTTCCAATATTGATGCCAAGGTGATCGACTTCGCTCGTATCTCCGCCGGTCTCGCTGACTCGATGGACTTCGACATCATCCACGCTCATGACTGGATGACGAGCCTGGCAGGCCTGGAGATTAAAAAACGCACCGGAAAGCCGCTAATATTCCATGTTCATTCCCTGTGTCACGACCGGGTTGGCCCCGCGTCCGGGGGATGGATCAATGAGATTGAGAAAAACGCGATACGAGAATCCGATCTGATTGTTACTGTGAGTCATTACACTCGGGAAATCTGTATCAAGCACTACGGGGCGGACCCCGGAAAAGTCATCACAATTCACAATGGCGTATCCCCGATCGACACCTATCGATCACACAAGCCCTTCCCGGAAAAGCTCGTGCTCTTTCTTGGTCGACTCACGGGCCAAAAAGGTCCTGAACTTTTCCTGAAAATTGCAGCGAAGGTCATCAAACAGACTCCCAACATCCGCTTCGCCATGGCTGGAACCGGCGAGAAATTACAGTCTCTCATGACAGGCAGTATTCATCTCGGGATCCAAAACCACTTCCACTTTACTGGTTTCCTTGACCGAAGGAACGTTCATCGACTCCTCTCGATGACCGATGTCCTTTGCATGCCATCCATCTCCGAACCCTTTGGCCTTTGCGCCCTCGAAGCAGCCCAGTTCGGCATCCCTGCGGTCATCTCAAATCAATCCGGAGTCTCCGAAATTCTTCCCCGGGCGCGTAAAGCCGACCCGTGGAACACCTCGCTCATGGCCAGCCATATCGTCGAACTTACAACGAACGATGAAGAGTATCTCCACGCTTCGCAGGCTGCCCAGGAAGACCAAAAAGATGTCACTTGGGACAGAGCCGCATCCAAGCTGGTTGACCAATACCAAAAACTCCTGCGCTCTTACTGAAGTAGGCTCTCACCGGTCATCTCCTTTGGCTTCTGCACTCCCATCATGTCAAGAAGCGTCGGAGCCACGTCCGCGAGAATACCATCACGCACCTTTTTCTCAGCAGCATCGCCAGTAACATACCAAAGATGCACCAGATTGGTGGTGTGTGCAGTATGAGGGGATCCATCCGCATTGCGCATGAATTCACAGTTCCCATGATCTGCTGTGATCAACAATTCCCCACCAAGTCGCAGAGCCTCTTCGGTTACCGCACGCACCGCATCATCGATTCGGGTGACCGCCTTTTTAGCCGCTTTCACCACCCCCGTGTGGCCCACCATGTCCGGATTCGCGAAGTTGATGATCACCAAATCGTAATCCTTGAGATGGCCCACCACGTATTCCTCGACCTCTTCCGAGCTCATCTCAGGTTTCAAATCATAGGTCGCCACATCTTTCGGTGAAGGAACCACTTTACGGTCCTCCAGCGCGTAAGGGGTCTCCTCACCTCCATTGAAGAAGTAGGAAACGTGGGGATACTTCTCGGTCTCGGCAATCCGCAACTGCTTTTTACCTGCCTTCGCAACCGCCTCACCGAGCGTCATTTTAATCGTCTCAGGTGGAAAAATCGACGGGCAATCGTATTTCTCGTCATACTCGGTGAGTGTGAAAAAATTCACCTTGGGAATGGGGCCGGTTTCAAATCCATCAAAGTCTCCCTTGCTCAGAAAGACTTCGCAAAGCTGCCTCGCCCGGTCCGCCCGGAAATTAAAAAAGATGATCACATCATCATTGTTGATGCGTTGGGTCTCATGATCAAAAAAGATCACCGGCGAAAGAAATTCGTCCGTCTTTTCATCGGCGTACTGCTCCTTCACCGCTTCGCTCGCCAGCACATTCGACTTCGCGCCCTTGCCCTGCACAATCGCATCCCACGCCAGCTTTGTTCGCTCCCAGCGTTTATCGCGATCCATCGCATAGTAGCGACCTATCACCGTGCCGATCCGTGCGTCATGTTTGGCCAACTCATCCTCGACATAGCCGAGATACCCCGCGCCACCGGTCGGCGAAGTATCGCGGCCATCCGTGATCGCGTGAACCATAATATCCTCGCAACCCGACTCGCGGGCCGCCTTGGCCAAGGCAATCAGCTGCTCCTGATGACTATGAACTCCTCCATCTGAAACCAGCCCAATAAAGTGGAGTCGATGCCCCTTCGCCTTCTTAAAGGCCTCTTTCAAATTCGCATTCTCCTTCAGCGTATCATCAGTAATCGCTTTGTTAATTCGGGTCAGATCCTGATAAACGACCCGCCCCGCCCCAAGATTTAGGTGGCCCACTTCCGAGTTCCCCATCTGCCCTTCCGGCAAACCTACGTCCAAGCCCGATGCCGAAAGCGATCCCTTGGGATACACCCCCTCCATTTTGTCATGAAATGGAGTATCGGCCAACTCGACAGCATTTCCGTCTTGTTCAGCGGTTTTCCTGCCACCGGGGTTTACACCCCAGCCGTCACGGATAATGAGAACGACAGGTTTATGAGCCATTGTTCCCATGTGTTAGAGCCTTGCTACCCGACCGGAAAGCGAAAAGGCGAAAATCAGGCATAAATCACTGCTCCTTTATTTTTCTTTTCGCTGCACATGAAAAATTAGAGCGAAGCTCCCTTCCCCCGTGTATCCCCTCCGAAATAAGCGTAGCCGAAATTCTCGCCATCAGTTTCGAACAACAACAATCTTAGCCTTCTCCCCTGATTCCCATTGGTTGCTGCTCCAAAAGGGATCAATCGTCCCATCGGAAAACTTGAGCGCTAGCTCTACAAAACCCTCAGGATCGATGTCTGCGGGAATCTCAACCTTCAAACACCTCCTGATTGACTATAAGTTCTACGGTGGCGGCTGGTTCCTCTTTGCCAGCTATCACAACACATCCAAACCAATAGCATGGCAGCTGAATTACCCCATGAGTGACGAGATCCTTGGAATCGTAAAGGAGGAGATCATCAGTGACCTCACGTTTGTCGATGTCATACTCCTTCCCGAGATAAGAGGATGCCAGCTTCTCGTATTCACTCACGCTATCGGACATGCACGCTTCATAGCCGAGGAATTGGGAATTTCTAAATCCTAATTTCCAACTATTGTAGGACCGTGACCGATTCACCTCCACGAGCTTGGGCCGAGATTGATCTCTCTGCCCTCCGCCAAAACCTTCGAATCGCCCGCGAGCGTTCCGGTCAGGATGTTATGGCTGTCATCAAAGGCGGAGCTTACGGACACGGTCTTCTCAAGGTTGCGCAGCTATTCGATGAGGAAAAGCTCCCCTTTCTGGGAGTCGCCAATGCCGGAGAGGCACGGAAGCTTTTTGAGGGCGGCATTCAAACCCAACCTTATATCCTCGGCGCCACTCTCCCGGCAGAACGCGAAGAGATCACAGCCCGGCGCTGGACTCCCTGCCTCTGTTCCTTTGAAGAGTTGGAGCACTTCAACCAACTGGGCCGGACCAACCCGGTCAGAGCCCACCTCTCTCTGGATACCGGAATGGGTCGCGGAGGATTTCTCCCGGAACAACTTGGTGCGGCCCTGGACAAACTGCGCTCCTCGTCAGGAATCCAACTGACCGGGATTGGCTCCCACCTGCCTGTCGCCGACGAAGACTCCGCCTTTACAAAATCGCAGTTCGAGCTTTTTGATTCTCTGGTCGAGAGCATTCCCAGGCAACCGGATCACTTTCACATTCATCTCAGCAATTCCGCTGGATTACTCAATTACCAGAGCCGTACCACAAATATGGCCCGGCCCGGCCTCCTGCTTTACGGCATCTCCCCAATCAAGGAACACCAGTCGCTTTTAGACCCCGTGATGTCTCTAAAGAGCCGGGTTTCCGTGATCAACAATCTCCCGAAGGGGCATGGAGTCTCATACGGCAGAACCCTACTTAAGCGGGATACCAAGGCGGCTGTCCTAGGATTAGGATATGGCGATGGCTATCCCCGTTCCCTCTCCGCAAAAGGAACTCAAATCCTTCTCAACGGGACACTTTGCCCCCTCCTTGGGCGTGTCACCATGGACCAAATCATCGTCGATGTCACTGACCTGCCGCAATGCCAACCTGGAGACGAAGCAATTCTTTTTGGCAAAGACCTCCTCGTCACCGGCATCGCTGAGAAAGCGGGAACCATCGCTTGGGAGATTCTCACCCAAATCACACCAAGAGTGGCCCGAGTCTACCTTTGAAGCGTGATTTCATCGTCAGGCTGCAGGAATGATCGAAGTCGAAGTTCATCCTCATCAAAGTCCATGATGACCGCTCCGCTCTCCCATTGATTGAAGAGGTGGTATCCCTCCAACCTCACGTGCTTCAGCCATCGCTCTTTTGGCATCTCATACGAGGGGAAGCTCCCGGCACTGGTAATCACAACCTTTGCTCCCGTTGCTTCGAGGAATTGGTGTTGCCCCGAGACCCCCCACGCATGACGCCCCATCACGATAACGTCGGCGCTCAGATCCGTCCCATCTTCAATCAAAGCCAGCTCGTCATTGATCCCAAGGTCTCCCGTGATCAAGACCTTCCACCCTTTCCAATGAACCTTCATCACCATGATACGGTTGTCCGCAATTCCACGACTTGAAGGCTGCCCCTCACGCAGAATCTCAACCCACACTCTATCCTCCAACTCATAGAGCTCACCAGTCGTTCCGAGGATCTTCTGGCAACCAAAATCATCCGCTCTTGCCACAAACTCCCGATAGCTTGGACTCCTTGCTTGAGGCATTGGAAGGATGGCTTCTTCCAATCCCCCCCTCTTCAAAAGCTGCGGCAACCCACCGGCATGATCGCCATCGGGGTGTGTCACCAAAACGGTTTTCAGCTCCACGTTCCACCTGCCCAGGATTGAACGTAATTGCTCATAGAAAAAACTCCTCCCTCCGACATCGATCATCGCTCCTCCCTCAACGTCCAAAAACGAAGCCGCCCCGCCATCATGACAATCAAACACCACCCAATCACCCGGTGTTAAACGTCGCGATTGCCAATGGCCCAGAGGGATTTTTGAAAACCCTTTCGCAGTATAATAAGCGAAAGTCGCCACCCCTGAATTCGCCTGATTCACCCCGGAACCTAAAACGGGACTCAACACCCCCACGGTCGTTGCTAAAAATCCTAACGCAAGAATCACCAACGTTGCTGGAATTAAAATCAAACTGGCAAAAACGGCAATCGGAGTCACGACTCCAAAATGCCAAATCATGATTGGCAGCGACCCTAACCAGGCAGCCAATGAACTTGCTCCCAGATTCGCAAAGTAGGTTCGCACAGCCATGACCCTCCGCTGCCCGTCAGTGAGAAGACGCGAAGGGAAAAATGGATCCAATTCAGCAATCTTTCCCGTGAATTTCAAAGCCACGCCCACCCCTAAACCAATCGCCAGGAGAACTCCATACGAGAGCTGAAATCCAACCTCATGCACCTGCGACGGTTTCCAAAAGACAACCAACACCAAACTCAAAGCAAGAGCATTGAACAGCGAAGGCCGCCTTCTCAAAAAGTAAGCTCCCAAAAAACAAACCGCCATCACCGTAGCTCTGATTGCGGGAGGACGCAGGCCGGTCACAAAGGCATACGTGACCATCGCCAAAATCACGATAAAAACTCCAATTCGTCTTGGGATCGGCAAATACATCAAGACCATCCAAAAGATACCTCCCACCAAGGTAACGTGGAGTCCGCTCACCGCAAAAACATGCATCGCTCCGCTTTCTCGAAATGCCCGGCTCACTTCCGAGTCGCCCGGCGGTTTCTCTCCCAGCACCATCGCCTGAATGACAGCCCTACCATTTGACTCCTCGGACAAGCCTCTCGTGATTCCGTCGTGCAAACTCTCTCTTAAACTCTCGGCCCACCGTAAGGGAGCGGAATACCAGTTCAAACGAATTTGCTTTTCCTCCCGCACCGCCAATCCTCCATGAACTCCGCTCCTCTCCCAAAGATCAAGTCGGGGAAAGACACCCGGATTTCGCTCGCGGTCAGGAACGAAAAACTTTCCTCTAATTTCCAAAACTTGTCCCGGTTGGTAATCCTGAGCCTTCATCACGATCACTTTCCTCTCACTTTCCCCTTCCCTTAATTTTCCATATCGTTCTCCCGCAAATGGCCCAGACTGCCGTCCGACTGTCAGTATCCCTTCCACAAATTCACTCCGAGCCTCGGCCAAGCTCGCCTTGACCGGCTTCTCCAGAAGGGCCGCACGCCAACTGACCAAAATTGAAACAACCACAACAGCCGCCCACCAGATCCACTGAGGGCGGGAAGTCAAAAAAGCCAATAGGATTAGCCCCATCGCCCAAGGGATCGATGCACTCCACATGGAGCCGGACAAACAAGCCAGCGCCACTGGAACCAAGGGAGCAACCGCAATCAGGTAGCTCCTCGCGGACCGAATTTTTGACACCTGCTCCACTTAGGATTTTTCCAGCTCACGTAACTTGTGCGCCGCATTGCCAGCGTGTCTCGTTCCTTCCAGTTCATCTTTGGCCCGCTCCAAGACCTCAATCTGCTTTTCACGATCATCGAGATCTTCCTCATAGATTTCAGCAATCCGGAACATCAGAAATGCCGCATCATCCACTTCCCATTCATGATGTGCCAAGGCCTCCTGCAATGTGCTCACAGCCACCGCCGGGCTATCCAAATTGGCCCGCTGGATCTTGGCCACCTCAACAATGGGAAATCGATCTTCCGGGTTCTCCTGCCAAACCTCCCGAAAAACTCGGATTGCCTCGGGATAATCGCCCACTGCCACAGCTGACCGGGCCTCGTCGAGCGGATCTTTTTCAACTTCGGCCGTCGATCCCATCATCTCTTCACCGACCCTATCGACAAGGGATGGTAGAACGTAAAAGACGACGAGTATTCCTGCATAAATCATCGAAATCAATAGCGGCACCCCTACCTTGGCCATCGCTTCAGTGGAATTCTCTCCCTCCTCGGCCAGTTTCACCTCTTCATAGGGATCATAGTCGCGGTTCGCCTTTTCCTCCTCCCTTACTTTCTCAGCAGCCTCCCCCTCGTTCTTCGAGGTATTCCACGCAACCATCGTGTAGAGAATCAAGGCACCCAAAATGCACAAATGAACAATCAATTTTTTACTCATAACCACCCTGAACATTAGCCACAAAATCGGCCCTTTGCAAAGGATCGAGCCACAAAAAAAAGAGTCGCAGCCAAAGCTACAACTCTCTGAAAAAAAATAAGAACCTAACGAACTTACTTTTCGTGAGTCACAGGAATCTCATCCACCTCAGGAATCTCATCCACCTCAGGAATCTCAACTTCCGACTCCTCCTCCTCAACAGGAATCTCATCCGCCACAAAAATCTCATTCATCTTAGGAAGACGACGAAGAGGTGGGACAGGCTCTTCACCGGTGCTGCAGCCACAGGAGGCAAGACCGAGGGAACCAAGTGCAAAGGCACCGAGAGCGAGAATTTTAATAAATTTCATAAGGTTGGGATGTCTGTTTGTGTTTGTGTTAAAAAGAGAGTCGGAGAGGCAATAAAATTACCTTCCCCGGCTCAAACCTTTTTATCGGTGATCGAGATTACTTGTGAGGAATATCGACAGGAGCAGGAGCTTCAGGAGCTTCCTCAGGAGCACTTCCGCAAGAAGTGAGAGAGAAACCAGCAAGTGCTGCAATAAGGCCGAGGATAGTAGCAAATTTCATTGTTATTTCTTAGTGTTGGTTTTGTAGTTTTGATTGAGAACTTGAACGCGCTCAGTCAAGGAGGTCCGACAAATGCAGGGCAATTACCGTTCCAAGTTGATCGGAGAGTAGAGGGTTCCCTATCCCTTGCAAGTGATTAAGAGATCTTTTCTAACTTTTCCAGCCCCCTTCATCCCTCGTGAAACTGGGATTGCATCGCACAAAAAGCCCAGTAACGTCGCCCTCCCCATGAACAACCAGCCTCATGTTGCCATCGTCGGAGCTACCGGAGCGGTAGGCCGGGAAATGCTCATCTGCCTCTCCGAGAGAAACTTCCCTCTCTCCAAACTCACCCTTCTCGCTTCCGTACGTTCCGCTGGCCAGAAACTCACCTTTCGAGGCGAGGAAATCACCATTCAGGAACTTTCCGCTGATTCTTTCGAGGAAATCGACATTGCCCTTTTTTCCGCAGGAGGCGGTATTTCGGAAAAATTTGGCCCCGTTGCCGCCGAAGCGGGTTGCGTCGTGATCGACAATTCCTCCGCCTTCCGCATGGATCCTGCGGTCCCCCTTGTCGTTCCAGAAATCAATCCTGACGCCGCCGCCATTCATCCTCGCAACATCATCGCCAACCCGAATTGCTCCACCATCATCACCTTGATGGGACTCGCACCTCTGCATCGCGCTTTCGGACTCAAGGGGATCATTGCTTCCACTTACCAAGCCGTTTCCGGAAGCGGCGCCCAGGGAATCGCAGAGCTCGAGAACCAGGTCCAGGCTCTCGCCTCTGGCGCTCCCATCGAAAAACAAATTTATCCACACCAGATCGCTCATAATGTCATTCCCCATGTCGATGCCTTCCAAGACTCCGGTTACACCAAGGAAGAGCAAAAAATGCTGCATGAAGGGCGTAAGATCCTGGGCCTCCCCGATCTCAAAGTTACTTGCACTTGCGTTCGCGTCCCCGTCATGCGCTCGCACTCCATTTCCCTAACGGCCATCTTTGAAAAAGACCCCTCGGTTGCCGAGGCACAGGCTGTTTTCGCTAATAGCCCCGGAATTAAACTCGTCGATGACCCCGCCTCAGCTCTCTACCCCGTCCCTCTCGATACCACCGGGCAGGATGACTGTCTCGTAGGACGGATCCGCAAGGATCAGGTTCTCCCAAATGCCATCGCACTCTGGGTCGTTGGAGATCAGGTGAAAAAGGGCGCCGCACTGAATGCCGTCCAAATTGCCGAACTTCTCTGAGGCAAAATCAAAAATAAGGACTAATGTTTTTCGTTTCGCAACCGTTCCTGAACGGGGAGCTTTACTCTCGCATGTTTTACATTTAAGAATAATTCCAGCTATATCCCTTATATTTTCCGCTCCCATTATGGACGAATCCCCGTCGACTCCCACCGAATTTGTCGCTCCCACTCTTGAAGAACTGGAGCCCCTTTTCCCAGCCTACGAACTGGAGGCTTTCATCGCTCAAGGCGGAATGGGCGCAGTCTACAAAGCACGGCAAAAGTCACTGGACCGCTCCGTCGCCATTAAAATACTCCCTCGCGAATTTGGCGACGACCCCCAATTCAGGGCATCCTTCGAGGCTGAGGCAAAGGCCATGGCCCGCCTCAACCATCCCAACCTCATCTCAGTCTACGACTTCGGAAATATGGAGGGCATGCTCTATATCATCATGGAGTTCGTCCAAGGGAAGGCACTCTATTACTCCTCCCACGAAAGGGCCATTGACCCTCCAGTCGCTCTCGACCTTGTCTCCACCATTTCGCGCGGACTTGGCCACGCTCACCGCGGCGGGATCATCCACCGTGATATCAAGCCCGCCAACATCCTCC
This sequence comes from Akkermansiaceae bacterium, assembly GCA_026421245.1. Taxonomy (GTDB): domain Bacteria; phylum Verrucomicrobiota; class Verrucomicrobiia; order Verrucomicrobiales; family Akkermansiaceae; genus SW10. Next base: position 75,757 of record JAPKDJ010000006.1, read on the forward strand.
TCGATGTCAACGCCAAGCCAAAAATCGGTGATTTTGGTCTAGCCCATCCGCTCGACCGGCAGAAAAACGAGGGAGTGGTATTCGGGACCCCCGGCTACACCGCTCCGGAGATCTTCCACAACCACCACCCCATCGATCAACGTTCCGACATCTTCTCCGTCGGAGCTCTCCTTTACGAACTTCTCTGCGGGAAACATCCCGAACCAAATTCGACGTCTATGTCCTCAGGCATTGATCCTAGGATCGATGCCATCATCAAAAAGGCGACCCATCCGGATCCCAACAATCGCTACCATGACGTCGATACTCTCGCCGATGAAATCGATGACCTCATCCCAAAGCTTGGGGGACCTCAATTTGCGACCACGCCAACCGCTACCCCAATCCTGAACTCCGGCAGCAACGTTATTCTTGCCAGTAGCAACGAGAAATCAGGAGTCGCCTCTTTTGTAGTTATTCTTCTTCTCCTTCTAGGAGGAGTAGCTGTTGCATTCTATATTTTTGGAGAAGGGGACGAAAATTCTCAAGCCGTCATCCCTGAAAAGAAAACCGAGTTGAAGCCAACGCCTCAGCCAAAAGATCGCCCCGACAAAAAGCCACCCGGAGAAATTGGGAAAATGGCTATCAAAGAAAAGCCAGCCAAGCCCGAATCAAAAGGTGTCGCTCCCCAAGAGGTTGCGGAAACTCCCTTGGAGTCCTTAGACCGACTCGCTCAGCTTCTTGTCGACGGATTGCGGGATGAATTTCCAATTGGCACCATCAAGCGTGAGAAATCGGCCTATTTTCTTCTAAAACAAAACATGACTTGGGACGAGGCTAGCAACTTCGCCAACCGACATGGCGCTCATCTTACCCTCCTCCCTACCACGGCAGATCTTGCTTGGTTTCAGGAAAATTTCCAGAGTTCCAGCCCCGTCTGGACGGGAGCCTCCGATTCAGGATTCGAGGGGAAATGGTTTTGGAGTGACGGCTCAGCCGTTGACATGAAAGTCTGGGTAGAGAAATCTCCCGACAACAGCATCACCGATAATCCAAACGGTGAAGACTTCGGAGCAATCTCGTCCAGTTCTCCAAATTTGGAAGATCACCACAGACTTCAAAAATTTCCTGCCCTTTTGGAATGGCGCCTCGATGGAAGCACACCCGCTTCGCTTGCCTCCCAACTCGCTCGCACTGGAGAGGCCTTGAATAACAAGCGCACCCCAATCTTTCCATCCGGGACTTATAACGTTGGTGGTTCAAGGTTCCTTCTCGTAAAGGACGCCGTCAGCTGGGAAGAAGGATCACTTATTGCCTCCAACGCCGGGGGACACCTCGCGGTCCCTTCCAACGATAAGGAAGCATCTTTCATAGCACTCAGTCTCAAGTCTACCCTTGATGATCCTGGAAGTTGTTGGATCGGAGGAAAACGCGACGAAAGCCTACCCGAAATTTGGAACTTTATAACCGGCGAAGCCTTCACATTCATCACCTGGCTTGAAGACCAACCCGATAACTCTGGCGAGGACGAAAACTACCTCGTCATTAAGAAAAAAGGAAATTTCTTGGGTGCCAATGATGAAGACAAGAATGGAACCAACACCAACCATTTTCTCATTGAATGGTCAGTTCCAGCACTTCGCAACATGCCCAGAGCATCTGTAAATGGAACCAAAGAAGGTGGCCTTCTTGCTGCACTTGAAAAGATCCGTGACAAAATCAGATATCGCCACGGGCGCGCCTACGATAAGTTTCGCAAGAAATACGATGGCCTCGTAGAGGATTTTCTCAAAGAGCTCATAAGCGCCATCAAATCCTACCCCCTGGCTGAAGCTATTAAGGATGACTTAATCGAAGAGTACGAAGGGTATCTGGAAAGAAAAGAGCTCCCCGATAGCCTAGCCGACGCATACCCCGGGCGCCTCAAGCGAAAGCTCAAGGAAGCCAAAGAAGAAACCAAGGCTCTTAAAGAAGAATACGAAGAAGCCTACGAGGAAGCCAAACAAGACTACCTCAAGGCAGTTCTCAGCGCCGGCAAAGACGCCTTCAACGCTGGCGAGAATATCAAAGGTAAGATGTTCGTTCTTGAGAACACCGTCACCAAGGACAATAACGAGCGCTTCGACCAGATCATGGACAAAAAAAAGGTCCCCCTTCCCGAGGTGCCCAAGAAGCCGGACGACGACGACGACGACGACGACGACTAATGCTTCTCCGGAGACTGGAAACTCCCAGTTCTTTGGGTAGCCAGTCCATTTTAAGACTCCGTCCTTAGACCCGCTACGGGATTTGAGAAGATTCCATACCCCGAGCTTGTCCACCCTCTCTTCAAATCGGGAAGAGGCAAACGAGCACTAACCGAGCCAAATTCGAATCGCCGACCAGCTTTGAAGGATTCCTGTGACGAAGTCGGCCCATACCGGGCAAACCGGCTCTGTCCCCAAAAGAACAAAAAAAGACCGATTCCCATGCGGAAATCGGTCTGAAATTATCAAACGCCTCGGTCGTTTTTAGCGACGGCGACGAAGAAGAAGTCCTGCTCCAAGAAGACCGAGGAGTCCGGTCGAAGGCTCGGAAACCTGAGCCAATTGGAATCCGTTGATCGCAAAGAGCTAGTTGTGAACTGCGTTTCCAAGTTCGCCGGATAATGGCTCAAAGCGAAGAGCAACATCACCGCCAGTCGAGGTGAAGGTTGTGTTGAAAGTATTGGCCGGCCCATCCGTGCGATTGTCTCCGGAGTTAGGATTTCCCCCAGCACTGCTGTCTGCCTGGTATCCTGATCCCGCCAATGCGAAACCGGAACCAGTGTCCACATACACATTGAAGTTGGTAAACACGGTCTCGGTATCGTGGTGGATGGAAATCCAATTGTAATTTGCTGCCGGAAGCCCCCCAAGCGTCAGCTCAATAAAGGTCGATGTTCCGGTGGTCCCGTCAAAGTTACCATTTCCGCCGTTATTAGCGCGGGCATCGACACCGATCCAGTCACGAACGAGTTCGACACTATAGGAACCAGGGTTGGTATACTGGTCATTATTGTTGTTACCACGGCTAATACTCTGCTGAACCCGGCGGTCCGTGGTGTTCGACCAGCTGGGAGTCAGCGTCACACTGGTCGCACCAGTATTAGCGAAGGAAGTCGAGTAAGTTGCAGTCACAAAACCTGCCGCATTTTCATGCGCCGCATGATAGCTCTGATAAGCAGAGTCGTTGTGAGCAGCGTTGGTAGCATCAGCAGGATTTCCGGAAACCGGAGCACCTCCACCGCTTTGATTTGAGTTAAAATCCACCCAAAGAGAGGCGGAAGCACTGCCGACTGACACTAAAAGTGCGGTCGCAGTGTAGGCTAGATTCTTCATGATTACGTATTTTAATAAATGCAATACCAGCGCCTTTTCAGCGCGGACTCAAAATAATCACCGAAACTCCCCCCCACACACACAAGCATTAATTCCAGGGATTTCCCCGTAAAAGTTCTGAATATCAACGACTGAAAGGAATAAAGAGCAACCACTTGCGCCTCGCCCCCCTCACGTTAACTTCGCCCCGTGCCCAAAAAAGCTGTCTCCAAATCTCTCAACAACACCATTCGCATACAAGGCGCCCGCCAGCACAACTTAAAGAACCTCGACCTTGAGATTCCCATTGGAAAACTCACCGTCATCACGGGTCCCTCCGGCTCCGGAAAATCATCCCTCGCCTTCCACACCCTCTATGCCGAGGGCCAGCGCCGCTACGTCGAAACCTTCTCCCCCTACATCCGCCAGTTCTTCGACCGCATGGACAAACCCGAGGTCGACCGCATCGATGGCATCCCTCCCGCAATTGCCATCGAACAGAAAAACACGATTCGCACCACCCGCTCCACCGTCGGGACCCTCACCGAGGTCAATGACTACCTTAAGCTCCTCTACCCCCGCCTTGCAAAAGGATACCACCCCGAAACCGGCGAAGAAGTCCGTCCCGATACGCCCAAATCTATCCTCTCCCACGTCCTCAAACACCATTCCGACAAAACAATCCTCGTCCTCTTCCCCATCCCCGTCCCATCCGACACCTCACCCGAGGACCTCTTCCCCTTCCTTAATTCCCAAGGCTACCTCCGCATTTTTCTGAACGGCGAAGTCATCCGCACCGACTCCCCACCCACTCTCAAAAAACTCCCGACCAAGGTCTTCATCATTCAAGATCGCCTGAAGGTGACCACCCGTAACAAATCCCGCCTCACCGAATCCTTCGAACAAGCCCTCTCCCTTGGAAAAGGCACCTGCAGTGTGACCGCGGCAGCATCCAACGAAGTCCAATCTTTCACCACCAGTTGGGCTCCCCTCGTCAAGCCCACCTCTTCCCTCTTCTCCTTCAATTCCCCCCTCGGCGCCTGCAACAACTGCCGGGGCTTCGGCCGCGTCGTCGGGATCGACCTCGATAAGGCAGTTCCAAACCACCTCCTCTCCCTTCGACAAGGTGCCGTCAAACCCTTCCAGGGCGAACGCGGAGGGGACTGCCAGCGCGACCTTCTCCGCAACTGCAAGGCTGCCGGCATCAACCCCAACACCCCGTGGCACGAACTCGAGCCCGATCAACAACGCTGGGTGAAGTACGGAGAACGCAGTAACAAATCCCCCCTCCCCTCCCTCGAGCAATCCGAGGCTCTCTGGCAGGAAGGCCGCTGGTATGGCATTCAAGGCTTCTTCGACTGGCTCGAAACGAAAGCCTACAAGATGCACGTCCGCGTCTTCCTCTCCCGTTACCGTGCCTACACCGAATGCTCCGACTGCCAGGGCACCCGTCTGCAGCCCGATGCTCTCCACTTCAAGATCCTCGGCAAAACCCTCCCCGATCTCTGGCACATCCCCCTCGATCAACTCCTCTTCTTCTTCGAAGGCGTGGCCACCTCACACTTCCCCCTCGACAAAACCACCGATCTCGTCCTCAGCGAAATCACCTCCCGCCTTCACTACCTCACGGAGGTTGGACTCGGCTACCTCACCCTCGACCGCCCCGCCCGCACCTTGAGCGGCGGCGAAATCGCCCGCGTCAACCTCACCACCTGCCTCGGCTCCGCCCTCACTCAAACTCTCTTCGTCCTAGACGAACCCACTGTCGGACTCCACCACCGCGACATCGGCCGCCTCACCAAGGTCATGCACGACCTTCGCGACAAGGGAAATACCCTCGTGGTCGTCGAACATGACGAAGCCGTCATGCGACAGTCCGACCACCTTATCGACATGGGTCCGCAAGCCGGCGAACACGGTGGTGAAATCACCTTTCAGGGCCAAATTCGAGGCTCGAAATCCAAGAACTCCCTCACCTTGGATTACCTCTCCGGCCAAAAACGAATCCCCCTTCCGGAAAGCCTTCGCAAACCCAAAGCCCTCCTCGGAATCCGCCGCGCCTCCGCAAACAACATTCATAATCTCTCCCTCGACCTTCCTCTCGGAGTCTTCATCTGCCTCACCGGTGTCTCCGGTTCGGGTAAGTCCACCCTCGCCCATCCCCTCATCTACAACAACCTTGCTCGCTACTTCGGCATCGTGGTCGACGAAGAGCCCGCACCTGCCGAGATCACCGGCATCGATGAACTCAACGGCGTCGAACTCATCAACCAATCCCCTCTCTCACGCACTCCCCGGTCCACCCCGGCCGTCCTCCTCGGCGCTTTTGAACACCTCCGCCAACTCCTTGCCCAAACTCCGGCCGCAAAATCCAACGAACTCACCCCTGGCTACTTTTCGTTCAACTCCGGCCCAGGCCGCTGTCAACGATGCTCCGGCAACGGCTTCGAAAAGGTCGAGATGCAATTCCTTTCCGACCTCTACCTCACTTGCCCCGAGTGCCACGGCACCCGCTTCACCCGCGCCGCTGAGTCCTACAAATACCACGGAAAATCCGTCGTCGATTTCCTTCGGCTAACCGCCTCTGAAGCCATCACTTTCCTGGAAGAGATTGAAGGCCTCACAAACCGAGAAACCCGCCTCCTCTCCAAAACCCGTCAGACCCTCCAGCCGCTCGTCGAAACAGGGCTCGGCTACCTCCGTCTCGGCCAGCCCCTCAACACCCTCTCCGGCGGCGAAGCCCAACGCCTCAAACTCTGCCAGCTCCTTACCACCACCACCGGAAGCGTCAACACTCTCCTCATTCTCGACGAACCCACCACGGGTCTCCACTTCGTCGACATCGAAAAACTCCTCACCGTCTTCCATCGCCTCGTCGACATCGGCTACTCCCTCCTCGTCATCGAGCACCAAACCGATGTCATCAAAAACGCCGACCACGTCATCGAGATCGGCCCCGAAGCCGGTCTTAACGGAGGTAAAATCATTTTCGAAGGCACCCCGAAACAACTCTCAAAAAAGAAGACCCACACTGGGAAATCTCTCTCACCCTCATCCCCAACACGCTCAAAAAAGGCGCCCGAATCCCGCGTCCCTACTTCCAAGTCCCAAATCTCCATCCACGGTCTCCGCCACCATAATCTCAAAAACATCGACGTCGCGATCCCGCACAATGAGTTCGTCGTGATCTCCGGCCTCTCCGGATCCGGTAAGTCCACCCTCGCTTTCGATGTCATCTTTGCCGAAGGCCAACGGCGTTTCCTCGACTCGATGTCGCCTTACGCCCGCCAATTCGCGAGCCAACTTGAAAAGCCTGACCTCGACCTCATCACCGGACTACCTCCCACCGTCGCCATCGAGCAACGCATCTCCCGTGGCGGCGGAAAATCCACCGTCGGCACCGTCACCGAAATCTACCATTTTCTCCGCCTCCTCTATGCCAAACTCGGTATCCAACACTGCCCTCAGTCAGGAGAACCCGTCATCTCACAAACACCAGAAGCCATCGGCGGCCAACTCGGCAAGCTCCTCAAAAAACACAAATCCCTCCGCCTCCTCTCCCCCGTCCTAAAAGCCCGCAAAGGCTTCCACAAAGAATATGCCACCGCCGCCGAAAAAGCCGGATTTGAGGAAATGTTCATCGACGGTCAGCTCATCTTCACCGAAGAATTCCAGCCTCTCGCACGTCACAAAGCCCACGACATCGACTTCGTCATTGCCTCCGTTTCCAAAAGTGACCTGGCCATCAACGATCACCTCGCCACCGCCCTCCAATACGGCAAAGGAACTTTCCGTGTCCTCACCGAAAAAGGTGACCTTCATACCTTCTCCACTGCTCGTGTCTCTCCCGTCACCGGTGAATCTTTTGAAGAACTCGATCCCCACCACTTCTCCTTCAACTCGCCCCGTGGCTGGTGCACGACCTGTCGGGGCTACGGTTATATCACCACCGAACGCTTCGATTCAAAGGGCTTCAACTCCGAAGCCGAAGCCGAAATTCACGAAGAAAAACTCGCCGCAAAAGCCGACCCCGAGGAACTTCGTTCTTGCCCCGACTGCCACGGCGCCCGCCTCCGTGAGAACTCCCGTCACGTCTTCCTCGCAGGACAATCGCTTCCCCAACTCACCGCCCTCAATGTCAAAGAAGCCCATGATGTCATTGAGGAGTTCAAGTTCACCGGACGCGACCTTGCCATCTCACGCGACATTCTTCCGGAAATCACCCAGCGTCTCAAATTCCTCGATCACGTCGGCCTCGGCTACCTCCAGATTGACCGCTCCGCCACCACCCTCTCCGGAGGCGAATCCCAACGTATCCGCCTCGCTGCCCAACTCGGATCCAACCTTCAAGGCGTCCTCTACATTCTCGACGAACCAACCATTGGACTCCACCCGCGCGACAACACCGCGCTCCTCGGCACCCTTCAGGCCTTGAAAGAAAAAGGAAACTCCCTCCTTCTCGTCGAGCACGACGAAGACACCATCAAAGTCGCCACCCACCTCATCGATCTTGGTCCAGGTGCCGGTGTCGAAGGCGGAGAGATTGTCGCCTCCCTCACCAAGCGACAGATCAATAGCAAGAACGCCCTCAAAATTTACCCCCAGTCCCCCACTCTCCAGGCCCTTCACAATCCCCTCGTCCACCCTTCACGCGGCAAACGCCGCAAGATCCCCTCGGTCCGTGCCCGCAAAGGCTGGATCAAGCTCAAGGGGTGCACGATCAATAACCTCAAGGACCTTGACGTTCAAATCCCCACCGGACGCCTCACCGTCCTCACCGGTGTCTCCGGATCCGGCAAGTCCTCCCTCATGCGCGGCTGCCTCAGCGTTGCGTGCGAGAAGGAACCCAAGAATCCTCCCTACAGATCCGCCGCAGGATTCGACATCTTCAAATACCGTTACGAAGTCGATCAATCACCCATTGGGAAGACCTCCCGCTCCTGCCCCGCAACTTACGTCAAACTCTTCGACCACATCCGCACCCTCTTTTCCCAACTTCCCGAAGCCCGCATGCGTGGCTACACCGCCTCCCGATTCTCCTTCAACAACAAGGAAGGACAGTGCCCCGAGTGCAAAGGCAACGGGCGAATCAAGCTCGAGATGGATTTTCTCCCCACCACCTGGATCGACTGCGAAGCTTGCATGGGCGACCGTTACAGTCCCGCCACCCTCGATATCCGCTACAATGGCCTCACCATCGGCGACATCCTTAATCTCAACATCAAGACCGCCGCCGAGTTCTTCTCCGCCCATCCCAAACTCCAAAAACCCCTCCAACTCCTCGCCGAAACCGGCCTTGGCTACCTGACTCTCGGACAACCCTCCCCCACCGTCTCCGGCGGCGAAGCCCAGCGACTCAAGCTCGTCACTCAACTCACCAAAGGCCGCCCAAAAATCACCGATGTTGGCCCGATCAACACCAACCTCTATCTCATTGAGGAACCCACCATCGGGCTCCATCAGCAAGACGTCGCCCGCCTCACCGAAGTCCTCCACCGCCTCGTCGACGAAGGCCACACCGTCGTCGTCATCGAGCACCACATGGACCTCGCCGCCGAAGCGGACCACCTCATCGACATCGGCCCCGAAGCCGGACCAAACGGAGGCACCATCGTCGCTCAAGGGACTCCGGAAGATGTCGCGAAATCAAAAGAGTCCGCTACCGCCCCCTTCATTAAGGAGGCTCTTCACTCAACCACCTCGTAGGAGTCCTTCTTCTCAAAATTGATCAAAATTCGCTCGGCTTTCGGCATCTTCTTATACTCAAGCTTGCCTGTCAGCTTGATCGTTTTTCCAATGAGTTCCTTAAGGGTGTCCTCGGTCACCTCTTCTTTCTTCAGTTTCTCGATCAAGCCGCTGCCATAAACCTGATATCCACCCCCCTCGAAGATGAGGTGAAGGTTCTTTTCGTCGTCAGACACGCGCACGTTTTGCACCTTACCTTCAAAGGTCGCTTTGGTGTGCCGCAAGGAAACCAACTGCTCGGCATCGGCTATCGTATACACATCCTTCTTTGGAAGTAAATCGATGGGATCAACAACGGAGATGTCAAAGATCCCATCAATCTGAATCTTTTCCTCAGACACCATCCAGCCAACAATTTTGACCAATTCCCCTGTAAGATGCTCCGCTGAACCTTTCACAAGCTGCCCCCTCATTTTGACCGGTTCCTTGAATATCAGAACACCGTCTTTATCTCCGATCTGGATCTCTCCCTTGAGATTGACCCATTTACCGACATTTTTCTCATACGCCCCCCGATTCTTTGAAGAAAGATTCGCCATCTCGCTTTTCAAAGGGCGGTCGGTCGTCTTCTCTGCCTTCCGGGGCTTTGCGCGTGGGGCGACTTTCTCCACCTTGGTCTCCTCTTTCTCCACCTTGGTCTCCTCTTCCTCACCTTTTTCCATCCCCGTGACCAACCAAAGTCCAAGTCCAATCAGACCAACCAGAACCGACATGATGATCCACGGCTTCGCTCCACCTCCAGGGGGTCGCGCCAAGGCAACAATCGAAGTCTCAGGGGGAGGAACTTGTGATTGCTGATGCTGATTTGGTCCGGAGTTCATAAAATTGACTGAAGTTCCCGATTCTACAACAGCAGGAATCCATTTAAAAGAAAACACATACGAATCCCAAAATAAAGCCACCAAGACTGCGTGTCATGATGGCTTCTGTGAATCATTACTTGAGACAACTTGCTTATTCCAAAGGCCTCAGGCGATAGAAAATTTTCGTGTTCGGGGTAATGATATCATCGATTGAGGTTCCGGTGGTTTCACCGTCCTTAATGATTTCACTGTCACTAAGCTCAGACCAGCCATCGTCGGTGAGATCGGTTGAATACTCAAGGTAATATTCACCCGGAGCCCCCGTCCAGGTGAGTTCAACATTTCCGTTTTCTAGACGACGAAGAGCCGTCACTTCGAGAGTCACATTAATCTGCGTGATCAGATTTTTCACCTCCTCAGGTGAAAGAGCACGGTTATAAATCCGAAATATTCCTCAACTCGATCCAATCGGAATTTTCGCCATCCTCATCTTCAATCCCTGAAATGCTGAATGCTAGGAATTCGCTGATGATGACGTCAGCTCCCGGAGATAGAGCCCCACCATGTGAAAAAATGGCGACTGACAACCAAGTGACCGAAAAGAAAGATTTCAGGGGGCCTCCGGCAACCAGCTTTCGATGTGAAATCGGGTCAGATTTTCTCAGACCAAGGCCTCCAAGTATCCTTTTAAAGGGATTCATAAGGTTCGTAGACAACGCTGAGATGGGGGAAACTAGCTTCATTTTTAGGAATGAGGTTATCGAAGGTGCCCTTCATTACAGAAAAAAGAAGAGGACCGCCAGCTGAGATCAAAATTACCGATTGCAGCTACGATCTGAATCCGGAAACACCGGGAACAGCTTGCCGGGTCGAATACTCGACCGATTAAAATGAGAGGCGGTCACGAGGCAGTGCCCCAAATGGCAACCCACAAAAAAGCCGGACGGTTTCCCGTCCGGCTTGTTTAGAGTTTCTAGAGCTTAGAAATTAGGATTTCCGCGAAGCGGCCCTTACATCATGCCGCCCATGCCGCCGTGGTCGTGACCGTGGTCACCGCCGCCTGCTGCTTCTGGCTCCGGGATATCGGTGATGAGACACTCGGTGGTGAGCATGAGTCCGGAGATCGAAGCCGCGTTCTGGAGAGCAGAACGGGTGACCTTGGTCGGGTCAACAACACCAGCCTCAATGAGGTCGACATATTCGCCGGTGGCGACGTTGTATCCGATGTTAGAGGACTCATTCTTGACGTGCTCGACGATGAGAGCTCCTTCAATGCCTGCATTGGCCGCAAGCTGACGAAGGGGAGCTTCGATAGCGGAACGGATGATGCTGGCTCCAGTGGCTTCGTCGCCAGTAAGACCGAGGTCACCGATTTTTGCGGTGGCACGGATAAGAGCGGTGCCGCCTCCTGGGACGATACCTTCCTCAACCGCAGCGCGGGTGGCGTGAAGGGCGTCTTCAACGCGAGCCTTCTTCTCTTTCATCTCAGACTCGGTGGCAGCACCGACGTTGATGACAGCAACTCCGCCGGCGAGCTTGGCAAGACGCTCCTGGAGCTTCTCGCGGTCGTAGTCGGAGGTAGTGTCAGCGATCTGCTTGCGGATCTGGTTCACGCGGCCGGAGATGGCTTCGGAACCACCACCACCTTCGACGATGACGGTCTCTTCCTTGCTAATGGTGATGCGCTTGGCTTCACCAAGGTCTTCGAGCTCGATGTTCTCAAGCTTGATGCCGAGGTCCTCGGTGATGCAACGACCACCGGTGAGGACTGCGATATCTTCAAGCATGGCCTTGCGACGATCACCAAAGCCGGGAGCTTTGACAGCGGCAATGTTGAGGGTGCCGCGAAGCTTGTTGACGACGAGAGCAGCGAGGGCTTCGCCTTCGACGTCTTCGGCAATGATGAGGAGAGGCTTGCCGGTCTTGGCAATCTTCTCGAGCACTGGAAGGAGGTCCTTGAGGTTGGAGATCTTCTTCTCGTTGATGAGGACGTATGCCCCTTCGAGATTACAATCCATGGTGTCTGGATCGGTCACGAAGTAAGGAGAGAGGTAGCCTTTGTCGAACTGCATTCCCTCAACAACGTCGAGAGTGGTTTCGATGCCTTTGGCTTCCTCAACGGTGATGGTGCCGTCTTTACCAACCTTGTCCATGGCCTCGGCGATGATCCCGCCGATTTCCTTGTCCCAGTTTGCAGAGACGGTGGCGACCTGTGCGATTTCCTTTGACTCGGAGACCTCCTTAGAGATCTCAGCGAGCTTAGCCACGATGGCTTTGGAAGCTTCGAGGATACCACGCTGGAGGCTGATGGGATTAGCACCAGCGGTCACGTTGCGGAGGCCTTCCTTGTAGATGGCTTCAGCAAGCACGGTAGCAGTGGTGGTTCCGTCACCGGCGATGTCGGAGGTCTTGGAAGAGACTTCCTTGATGAGCTGGGCTCCCATGTTTTCGTAGGGGCAATCGAGTTCGATTTCCTTTGCTACGGTCACACCGTCCTTGGTCACGGTGGGAGAACCGAATTTTTTGTCGATAATGACGTTGCGACCGGAGGGTCCCAGAGTTGCCTTGACGGCACGGGCAAGCTTTTCGACACCCCTGAGGAGGGCCTGACGTGCTGCTTCGTCGAATTGGAGTTGTTTAGCCATGTCTTTTTTTAGAGTTCTAGATTTTAGAAGTTAGGATTTCCCAATGATTAGTCGGTAAGGACACCGAGGATATCGGCCTGAGAAAGGATGAGGAGGTCTTCGCCGTCAATTTTGACGTCGGAGCCACCGTATTTGGAGATGAGAACCTTGTCGCCGACGTTAACGTCGAAGACGATCTCTTTGCCATTTTCGTCGGTTCCACCAGTGCCGAGCGCGGTGACTTCAGCTTCCTGGGGTTTTTCTTGAGCGGAGTCAGGGAGGACGATGCCGCCAGCGCTGACAGCTTCTGCTTCGAGACGCTTCACGAGAACGCGGTTTCCGAGTGGTTTGATACTAGCCATTGTTTTCTATATGTTGGTTGTTTTGTTGTTTGGTTGTTTGGTGTGACTCCCTGATACAGAGAGTCGCGCTAGAGTTTTTCTTTTATTGAGGATTACTTGTCAGAAGTCTCGGCATCGACG
>JAPKDJ010000108.1 GCA_026421245.1 Akkermansiaceae bacterium
GATCTCGGAGACATGCACACCAAACACGGCCACGGCGAAGGCAGCTCCCCCGCCCTCCATGGCAAGACTCTTGTCGTCAACTGGGATCACGAAGGCCCTTCCTTTGTCGCGGCTTTCAATAAAGACACCGGCGAAGAACGCTGGCGAAAAGAAAGGGACGAACCCTCCTCCTGGTCCTCTCCCCACATCCTCCTGCACGAGGGCTCTCCTCAAGTCGTCATCTCCGCCGCGAATCGCATTCGAAGCTATCAACTAGAAAACGGAAAGCTTCTCTGGGAATGCGGAGGCCTCTCCCACAACGTGGTGGCCAGTCCGGTGTCAGAGGACGGCATCCTCATCGCGGGATCGAGTTACGAGAAGCAGGCCATCCTGGGAATCAAACTGACGGGAGCCACTGGCGATATCACCGAAACCAAACAGGTTGCCTGGATCAAGCGCCGCGACACCCCCTACGTCCCCTCTCTCCTCCTCTACAAGGGCCTCGTCTATTACCTTCGTCATTACCAAGGGGTCTTGACTTGCCTCAACATCAAATCGGGCGAGGAGATCTATGCCCGCGCCCGTTTCCCCAGCATTCAGAACGTCTATTCCTCCCCCGTGGCCGCGAAGGGCCGCATTTACCTCACCGCCCTCGATGGCACAACTGTCATCTTCACCGCCGGCGCTTCCCCAAAAATTCTAGCGCAGAATCGCCTCGACGACTCTTTCAGCGCCTCACCCGCCCTCATTGGCAAGGACCTCATTCTTCGAGGAAGCCAGTCCCTCTACTGCCTCAGCGCGGGAAAAGTCTCGGGATAGATCCCGTTACCCGCGATCATTCCGACAGTTGCGTGCACTGAGGGCGAGTCAATCATAGTCAAAATGTAGCGGAAGCGACTTGGGATCGATGGATCACAGCAATGAAAATGGCAACGGCCAAAACTACGGTCCCGAGGACTCGCCAAAGAAAAGTTTTTCCAGTGTCGTGGACCTCACTATTTCCCAAAGCTACGCCGAAAACAACCACGAGCACGATGGTCCACAAACCACGCGAGGCGTAGACGATGTTGACGCCGGTCGCATCGTCAAAATAGCTGAGAGCCACGCCCATTCCGACAGCCTGAAAACCAATCAGCAGAGCCGCCCACCACGTCCAACTCTTCTGGCGAGGAGCGAGGCGAAGACTGGGCCGTCTTTGAAAAACCCACAGCACGGCTGAGTTCACGGCCACTGTAATAGATCCAATCGCAAGGAATGTTGGCGCGCCAAATCCGGTCGCCCACCAGGCAACAATTACGTCGCAAACTCCGAACATGCAGGCGCTCGCAAGAGTAATGGCGACGGTGAACCCGATCTTATGACCGCCGCGCAGATCAGCGATGCCCATAACGAAAATGCCGAGCGTCGTGAGGACTGCGGCGATCCAGAGTGGCCCGCTCGGCATCGCTCCGGTCAGAACGACTGTGGCGATGGCCACGAAGACTACCTTCGTCCCCATGATCGGCGTCACGAGCGAGACATCGCCCCGCTTGATCCCAACAAAGCTCAGCCAGTTGCCGACGAAGAACAATGTGCCCATGATGATCGGCTTCCAAACGAGCGACCAATCGATCTCGTTTGTTTCGAGAAACAGAAACGGCAGGAACACCACCCCCACCATGAAGTTGGTGATGTGAAACGTTTGATCCATCGACACGCCCTCTTTCAGGGCGCGCTTCACAAGGATCGCCCCCAGCGCGTAAACGATTGCAGAGACGAGGGGTATCAATAAGTAGACCGGCAACACGGCGGCATTGTCGCGGTGGCGTGCCGCGAGTCAACGGGTTTGGATTTCTTGGATTCTCCGCCTCTCGACCAGAGGCAAAACTAGGGAGAGAATGATACTCATTATGAACGCAGTCACCCCCAGAACGGCAAGCAACGAGGTCCACGACTTGAGTGCTTCGGTGAGACCGCTCATCTTGCCCTTCTTCGTATCATTGTCGTGACACTCGTAGCAATAATGCTCCAATTTCTCCCCCACTCCCCATTGTTCATCCGCGGCGGCGGATCTCCCCATCCCACACATTAAGAAGAAAAGTAAGACAAGCTCCACCGCGATGGCACTGCTTGTTTTGTAATCACGAGTAACGTGACATTCCAAAGTGGTTGGAAGTGAATCTCGATTCATGAATGTGATTGGAGCTGGAGCCCGGACTTTATAGAATCGACTATTCTCGAACTTCTCCCTCCCTACGAGCACACAATGAATCCTTCAGATTCCCAATCCATCACGCGCCGGCGATTCGTCCAGCAAGCATCCCGGGCCATCCCTGCAACCATGTTGGCCCTGGATGGGGGGGCTTCAGGCGCTCGCGCACAAGAGCCCGGAAAACGCCCCAAACAGGCTACAGGTATTGAAGTCCTCAATCCACGTGCGCGAGTTCCGGTGGGCCTCATCATCGATGACTCCACCTGTCTGGTAAACCTCAACAGATTTGCCATGCCGCAGTTCAATACGGCGTGGGGTGGCAACACCAAGAGCTATCATCGGGATTGGAAAAGTTGGCCAGTTGAAATCCCGGATAGTTTTGTGAGGAAGTTTGGTGAGTGGTGTGCGGAGCAAGGCGTCAAAGGAAAATACAGCATCGTCCCTTTCCCGGCATGCGTGGGTCGGTTAGACCGCGAGGTGCCAGGCTGGTCTCGTCGAGAGATCAACGACAGTATAAAACTCGTTCGCGACTTGATGATGCCGAACTGGGACATTCATCCTGAGATGGTCACGCACACACGCGTCATCGATTTGAAAACGGGCCATCCTTACCCTGATCATTCACCCAAGTTCATGGAAAACTGGGATTGGACGACTGGCAAGAGTGTGGACGAGCTCGCAAGCTATCACGCCTACGCCTTGCAGATCCTGAAAAACATCGATCTGCCTTGTGATGGCTTAACCACGCCTGGCGGTTATGGGAACAAGGTGCTGCCTCAGCTTTCACAAGCCACATTCGAATCTGTTCGCGATATCTTTGGAACAGAAGTGCCGCATTATTTTCGCCATCTCTACACCGATGAACGCAGTGTCGCTCCAAGAGTGGAATACGCCAGTGGCCTGGATGGAAACGATCCTCAATGTGTGGTCAGCATCATTGGATGCACCGGTGATTGGACAGGCGGATGGGACAACGTCGAACCAGCCGGCGCAGACAAGTTTATCACTGCTGATTTAAGTTCGGGGCGCATGGTGGACGTCATCACGCGAGGCGAACCCGCCATGATGGTGTGTCATTGGACGGGCATTTATTGGAATGGGGAAGAGAAAGGCTTCAAAGTCTTCCAAGAAGTTGTGCGGAGATTACACGCTCGATTTGATCACTTGATCTGGATGAAGCTGAGCGAACTGGCTCGCTACTGGGCGGCAAAGGAACTGACTCAGATCACACGGGCGGGCGAAGCGATTCAGTTTCACGCGTCCTTTGCCTGTCCTGAGTTCACGGTCTCGATTCCGAAAGGAGCGCGTGGCAATCTCCTCATCCAACACGATGGAAAGATTCAACTCCTAAAGGAGGTGGCGTTGTCCAAACAACTCCAGTCTAACACCTGGTACGAAGACAATGATCGCTTGGTCGCTTGTTTCAACTTGCCGAAGGGAAATACCGAGTTGGTGTGGCAATAATGGACGAAGCGCAAACCCGTTCACCTCCCACTGCCTTGCAAAAACGCGTGATTCAAAATCACTCTCCGGAAAGCCCTTGGGAAGGTGCGCGCCAATCTCGCTTCCTACCCGAAGAGACCAGCGAGACGTTCCGCCTCCGGGATGTTCCAGTTCCTCCGACCTGGCGATCGAGGCCAAGTGTAGAAAAAATACCAAAACACTCCTCAATCTGTCTGTTTTGCAGTGTTCCAGATGTAGAAAGAGGAAGCCAATCAGGACTTCCTCTTTCTTTAAATACGGCTACTGGAGCTGTTACTGCTGCTTAATCTTGAGGCGCATATAGACTTCGGTTGCGTCAGGTATTGCACTCTGGTAGGTCACCGCCGACAGCCCTTCACCGATCTGCACTTCACTGACGAGCGAGGCCATGCCCTTGGCCCAGTCGATAAGATCGGTAGAAATCTCCACAGTGAAGATCACATCACCGGCTGCTGTGTTCTTCGGGAATGTCATACGGAGATCACCGCCACCATCGACCCGGACTTGAATGACACCCGGTCCCGATGCGCTGTCTGATTCCGATGTTCCTAGTGCATATTCAGCAAATGCTGTCAGGCCATCGTTGTCACCATCTGCATTGGGATCACCCTCGAACGTGGTTTTGTTTTCGCCAGATCCTGGTGTGCCGCCGAGGACACCTGTTGTCCAACTGTCAGCAATGTTGTGATTAGGCGCGCTGTTGGGAGAGGCCAGCACCAGGCTGAATCCGTCGCCGTCCGCAGCTTCCGGCCAAGGCAATTTGTCGTTATAGGTGAATTCCTTGATTGGCGTGCCCTCAATGCCAAGAATTCGGATTCTTTCTCCGCTGTTCGACAGATTTGATCCTCCCTGAAACTGTCCAACGACGATGCTATCGAGCGCCGCGCCGTAACGTGCCCTGAAGGCAGCAACGTCGCTAACGACAACAACCCGGGCACCAGCGGCGAGTTGCATTCCACCTGGGAATGCAAAAGTTGCACCCGCATCGAAGGTCACACCGGAGAGGTCAATCGCGGTGCCGCTGATGTTGGTGAATTCCATGAACTCAAACAAATCTTGATCGTCAAATCCGGCAGCGATTTCCGCCGCCGTCGGCTCACTTGGGTGATACATGATCTCCGATACCATCAGGTTCGCTGCAGTTGCAGGGGTGGTTCCGACTGCATAAGACTGAACCACTGGGGCTCCCCAGAAATCGCCGACGCGGACCCTGGCGGTAAACGTTTGGCTTTCGTTCAGCACTAGCGGATTGGGCACAATAGTCTCGTTAATGTCGAGGCCAGCACGAATCAGGAAATCAGAACCACCGGTGGAGGAGTTCATTGCATGGATTGCCAGAACATTGGTGCCATTGCGGAACCCGTCCTTGTTAGCTGAGACGTCGATCTGCACTCCTGCGACGACAGCATTGTCTGATTCGGAGCCGTCTGCATTACTATTCCATGCGGCTGGGTTGGGTGCATTTAATCTACCGATTTCGATTCCATTCAAGTAGGCAATGAAGCCGTCATCCGATTGCACATTGAGCGTCGCGGCGTTCACGGCATCCGCATTGTTGAAATCGAACTCCCATCGGAAGTAAGCCCCGCCGTTAATGCTTCTGAGCTGAGCCGAGATGTTGGTCTTGATCAGTGGTTCAAGTGCACCCCCGTTTGTCTCCCAGCCGACACCTGTAGGTGCCTGTGTCCAGGATGAGGCATCAAAGTCAGCCTGCGTCCATCTTAACCCAAGTGATCCGTCGGTTGGGATCAGGTAACCTACTGGTGCATCCATTGGGACAACGGTGGAATTGACTGCACCTCCTTCGAACTGCTTCGCATTAGCAGAGACTGCACCGCCGGGCATTCTTGGGTCGGTGCCATCGGTCGTGTAGAAAGCCTCTCCCGCCTGGAAGTTCATCGCAAGAGTGGTTCCGACAGGAACGCTGCCCCCGGGAGCGCTGAATACAGCCTCTGGTGGGAACTGTTCGTCAACCCATTCAGCGCGTGCTTTTAACCAACCTTTCATGTGAGTAATCTCGCCTGTCCAGGTGCGGTCGCCGCCGCCAAACCTCCCCCCATTTCCGCGCTGATTCCATCGGTCGAGGTCGCGGTCATGGGCGGCTGGCAATTCGGGATTGCTGCCGGAATCGACGTCCAGAGGATCCGAATACTTATGGACAGTGGCCTCGATGTTGTCGATCGACAACACCGTCTTGCGAAGGCTGAACCAGCGATCAATCCACCGCTGCATTACGTCTGGTCGGGAACTTTGAGCAGTCGGTGGACCCTGTGTATTACGGGAGTAACCCATGACCTTTCCGTAGTAAGGGTAGCGGCCGTCGTACCATGTCCGGCTCGAGTCGCCCGTCCCGTTCCATTGACGATCTGGATTCGCGTCGCGGCCATCATCCGATCCCATATTGCGGTCAAAATCCCAAACGGGGCCACCTTGCAGCTTCTGCCCTCGTGGCTTGTGTAGCCAGGCACTCAGTCTCCCCCAGTCGACGTTCATTGCGAAGTTGTTCAGCAGGATGTGATCGATGAATGAATCGACATCAATGTAGTCAGAGAAATGCAGCCCGGTTTCCGGATTGATTCCGTCATCTTCGTTGAGTGCGTCATCGGCTTCTTCCAGATACTTGGAGATCCAGGCGGTCTGGGACCGGTTGATGGAGAAATCGTCAGGGCGATTGCGGTCTACTGAACCGCTGGGATACACGTAGACGAAATTACCCATGCCGGAGGCACTGAAGGTTGGGCTGCCTCGGTCGCGTTTGAAGATATATCCGCCTGAGACGTCAGCATCAAATGGTGCGTTCTCACCCGGCGCACCATCCGCAAAATTCTTCTCCATGATGGTCGGGTTGAGGCCGTCGATATCGATCCTGGACGATCCTCGATCGAGACGTTCGCCCAAGGTGTAGATTCCGAAGTAGTCGTTGCCACCGATATCGTCCCGAAGGTTGTTCCAAAGTTCGACGTGTTGGGTCCTCGCAGCGTAGCGACCGATCTGGCGGCTGATGTCGTAGATAAATGGGTTTCGGATCAACGCCCGGTCGAACTGGTAGAAAGAGCCCAGAATCCAGTCGTTGTCTGATCCGAATTCGAGCGGCTCGATATTCTTTTCTTCATAATTGTTCTCCGTCCACGCCTCGACCGAAAAGTGGTTCTTTGGCCACCCGCCAGAACTCGATCCGCGTTTGCGACTTCCCATGCGAGTCACCAAGTCGGGTGGGTTCATCATCGATGAGCGCATGACGCCATTTCCGATGTCTTTGGGCTCAAAGATCGCCATGATCATGGGCAATCTGGTCGGGGAACCGGCACTCGGAATCGATCGTCCACCAAAGCTGTCGATGATGATCGTTGGAAGATTCGAGGTGAACGCAGCGGCATCGGCCTCAAGGCGAAAATACGCTCTCGTCTCGATGGGACCCGGCAGGGCTCCAGGCAGGTAGGCCCGGGTTCTAAGCAGGGTGTTTTCAGTGAATATCAGCGGCTCTGTGTAAACTGGCGATTCAGCACCGATGTCATTGGTGGGCGCCGCGCCATCCGTTGTGTAGCGGATGATTGCTTCGGGATTGTTTGATGCAACGTTGACCACGACCGATCCTGATGCGAATGTTTTTGTTGGTGTGTCAACCGTTACGTAGACGGGTGCCAGCTTCGCTGGGCTGTTTGGCTTACCTGGTGTGGGTTCCTCAAAAAACGCCTCCACTTCACCCCCGGCTGCATCCTTAGTTTCCACTGTCAACTTCGGCAGCAACAAGAGATCGGATCCGCCGGGCGAGGTGTTCATCACTTGAAAGGCCAGGATGTTAGTGCCCGCCACCAGCTTGCCAGTGAAATCAAGTTCATAGGTGTCGGCGACAACCGCTTCCGAATCACTGTGTGACTTGGTGGCTTCTGAATCCCACGCAATCGGATCAGGTGCGTTCTCAGCCAGGATTTTCTCGCCATTCAGATAACCAACCACGCCATCTTCCCAGTTCAAGTCGAGCACCATTCGCAGCACGGAACTTGGATCATCAATCGTGATTGGGACTCGAACATAAACCGAAGCGTTCACCCTTCGTGCAGCGGCTTCAAGATTTCCATCCGCACCGAGTAGATCGAGGTAAGGCCCCCTTGAGTCCCAGCCGTATGCGAGTGCGGCTGTGCTCCAGGCGGAGTCATCGTAAGCGGGCACCCGCCAGTCTGCTGCACCGGGATCGGTGGCAGCCACAAAATACTTCGCATTGGTTCCCTTATCAACTGGGATCGAGACGATCGATGCTCCGACCGTGCCGACGCCGAAAGCCACATCTTTGAACTGGGGGGGGGGATTGTAGGAAGATGCGATGGTTGTTCCATCGGGTTCAACCAGTGCAATGAATTCGTCTACTCCAGGCTGCAGAGTGAAGTTTGTGTGGAGCGTGCCCGCTGGATCGACTCGATCTTTATTGGAGGCAAAAATGACAAGATAACCGTTCGGAGGAAGCGTCACCGCGGGAATTGTCCACTTTGTGAGGTTTTCTGGATTATCCGTCAGGTGCCAGCCTTCCATCGAGACCGCGGTGCCGTCGGTGTTCTCGATTTCGATCCAATCGGAAGAATCACCATTCTCATCTGCGTGTGAATGGGTGTTCAGGGCGACGAATTCAGAGATCCGCGGAACCGCATGGAGCGGCGACAGCAGAGAGGCAACTCCAACCGAGCCAAATAGCAGGAAAGTTTTCGTAAAAATCAAATGAGGGCTTTGCATCGCTTTAATTAGGACAATTCCTACCAGAAACTGCAATGGTCTTTTTGCATCTGGAGGCAAAAATCTCCGTTTCCCAAGGCTCACGTTCATCTGTATGTCATTTTGAGTGGGGTTAAATAGGGGGAACTCGGTTCCGAAAGGCCTATCCGAGCCGAAAGGTTCCGATCTAGAGCAGGAGCCGCTTCGTCCCAGAGCTTCATTTCATTCCGCCTACTCCGCTAGTCTCCGTTCGTCCCCTCACTGCGCCCCGCCTCCTACGAAGCCCTCGCCACGATCCAACGCGCCTTCCCCCCTCGACCCCGACCTGAAGAAGACCGCCCTCCAGGACCTCGATCTGGCATCCATACACGACCAGTTCCCTCCACTCGACTGAGCGTCAGCCGCAGCTCCAACATGGCAGAGAAATGATCCCCGCCAGCCAGCCCGTTCAGTTCCCCGCCCTCTCCCTACTTTGCTCACTACTGCTGCTCCTGACCGGACCA
>JAPKDJ010000191.1 GCA_026421245.1 Akkermansiaceae bacterium
CGATCGCCCTGCCGATGCCGGAACCTCCTCCAGTGATGATTGCGTGTTTCATAATGAGTCAGTTTTCCGTGCGGTTTTGTTCACTCTCACCGAGTTCCGAGACGAGCTGAGAGTGGGTAAGACTGAGGTGGACCCCAAAGTTCGGCCACTGAGGAGCTAAGTTAAGCTATGGTGACGGGGTGCGAGAGAGTGGTAATCGATCATCGTCGGGTGATCAAGATGGGAGTCGGAGAGTATGCCGAAATTGGGAAGGTGGAGTCCGGAGCGTAGCGGAGAGCTCCTCCTTCCCAATTTCGCCGCGCCAGGGGGCGTCGGCGGATCGGGGCATTGATGTTTCCTTGGTCATGCGATCTTTCTGGTTTTTGGGACGGGCGCGTCTTCGAGGACGCAGCTCGACTCCTGGGGGGTGTAGATTAATGCTGGAGTTTGATTGCCCAAGGCTTCGTGCGGGCGCCATGTGTTGTAGCGCTCGAACCACTTCTCAAGCCCAACCCAGAGTTCGATGACCGTGGGGTGTTCGAAGAGATAGATCTCCTCGTATTTAACACTGCGCCACAGCCGTTCAATGAAGACGTTGTCCATCCAGCGGCCTTTGCCATCCATGCTGATTTGGATGCCCAGATCCAGCAAACGCCCGATCCACTCTGCCGAGGTGAACTGGCATCCTTGATCCGTATTGAAGATCTCAGGAACTCTGCCGGTAGCGGTGAGCGCATTCTCAAGAGCCTCAAGGCACAACCCGGCTTCCATCGTGTTTGAGACCGCCCAGCCGAGAACCTTGCGCGAATACCAATCCATCACCGCGCACAGGTAGGCGTGACCGCCAGGCATTGGCACGTAGGTGATGTCGGTGCACCAGACCTGATCTGGACGCACCACTGCGAGGTTTCGCAGCAGGTAGGGGTATTTACGATGCCCGTCATCGGGGATGCTCGTGCGTGGTTTGCAGTAAATGGCTTCGATCCCCATTTCGCGACGCAAGCGCTGCAGACGCTTCCTGTTCACGACCAGTCCGTATTCGCGCTTCAAAATCGTCTTCAAACGACGCGTTCCGAGGCAAGGATCGATCATGTAGAGCTCATCCAACAGGCGTTTGATGTGGAGGTTCTCTTCGCTCTCGGCCACGGGCTCGTAGTCTGCGGAAGAGCGGGCCACGCTGAGCAGTTCACATTGTCTTGTCATGCTGATTCCAGGATGCTTTTTTTCTGCCAACTCGATACGATCCCTTACAGACCGAGCTGTTTTGACTTTTTCCGCAGGAAGTCGATCTCGACGGCCTGCTGGCCAATCTTGCCGTGGAGTTGCTCGCGCTCCTTCTCAAAGTTCTCTTCCTTCGCTTTCTTTCTGCCTGCACCAAAGGCATCAGGCGCACTCTCGAGCATTTGCTTTTTCCAGTCAGAAACCTGCACCGGATGGATATCGTATTCCTTCGCGATTTCCTGAATCGTGCGGATTTCCTTGATTGCTTCAAGGGCAACCCGGGCTTTGAATTCGGGTTCGTGTCTTCTTCTTTTGCCTTTCATTTATAGTGGTTTTGGTTCGGTTTTTTCACCGCACCTGTCCACCATAATCATAACTTAGCCTCCGGCCCGAATTCCGGGGTCCACCTCAGATCTGCCTCCCTTTGTCCTGTCCATCGCCGTGACAGTCATAACAATGGGAGCCG
>JAPKDJ010000007.1 GCA_026421245.1 Akkermansiaceae bacterium
GCGTCCCGGTGTGACCACCGCCGCTCTGATCGGCGGTCGTTGTGCCGGCTCCTTCCTCAAAGTCCCACCAGCCAATGAGGTCAGCATGAGCAAGCGATGCCGATGATAGTAAGGCGGCGATGGCTAGCGTCGTGATCTGATTTGATCTCTTAATGGATAAAAATGACATTCCTAATATTGCGTAACCTCTAGTGGGGCTAGCAAGAATTAATTGTGTAAAAGGGTGATAGATCTTCGTCTGGTCGACCACGGAAAAGCTGACGAGACGCCAACCTCTGGACAAAGTGAAAGACTCGGAAGAAGGAAAATCCGAAGCGCCATCAATGCCACCCGAATAACAAGAGTTCGTGCAAAGGCTCTCCCCTAGCGGCGGCGGCTCAGGAACAGAGCTCCAAGGCCAAGCATGCTAAAGAGGGAGGTTGACGGTTCTGGGACACCCGCCAGTGTCGCGATCGCATTTGCGTCGAGCACTTCATCGTAGATGCGGACGTCGTCGAGCCAGCCATTCCATTCGCGCTGGGAATGGTCGTCGGAGATCGCCAAGTCTATCCCATTCACCGTGTCGGTATGGATGACTTCGTCGAGCGAGATACTGACAGTCTCCAACACGCCATCGACGTAGAGCAGGGCATCAGTGACGTTGGGCGTGCCGTCGTCCTCCCATGTCATCGCGACGTGGTGCCACTCGTTATCGATCACCACCGTGCTGCCGACGATGTAGCCGCCATTGACCTCGACGCGGATATTGCCATCGATTGGGCCATTATTGTTTTGCGTGCGAAAATTCCACTTGTCTCCTGCCTGGTTCTCTCCATAGCCGAAGATGCCCATGTTGCTAGCAAGTGGAGTCACTCCGGGCGCCGACTTAATCCAGGCGGCGAGCGTCCGAGAGTTGGTGCCGCCGATTTCGTCCGCCTGATAACCGTTGATAAGGACATGGGCGAAATTGGTGCCATCGAAAGCGATTGAGGCGGTTGATCCCGAGCCCGCCGGGGAAAACTCGGCGGTGCTCCATGTCGCGCCCGTTCCGAGCGTCCCGGTGTGACCACCGCCGCTCTGATCGGCGGTCGTTGTGCCGGCTCCTTCTTCAAAGTCCCACAAGCCAATAATCGCGGATTGGCTAGTTGTTGTCGAACAAAGCAGGGCAGTCGTAATGGAGGCAAAGGAGGCGGGACGAATCATTGAGTGGTTTGGTTGAAAACGATTAGAAGTATTTTTTCGAAAAACCGGCTCCTAAGTCAAGGGAATTACCAAGAATCCTTAGAAGTGACGCAGAAAGTGTTTTTTTAACTTATTGCAGTAGACAATATCTGGGATTGTTAACTTATCAGGAAGCCCAGAAATCCTGATGAAATTGATTGCTCCCGTGGTTTACCCATTGGCTTTGCCGGGTTTGCTTTTACCGAAGACGGATTTGAGATCGGTGACTTTGGTGAGCACGAGCCGGCCGTGGCGTTCGCTGCTGTCGCCGGTCAAGGTGATCGGGGTGCCGACGTGGTAGGCGAGGTTGAAGCGGTGGAAGTCACCGAAGCCGACCTCGATCCTTACCGGAGGTTTGCCATCGGCATCGATGTAGAAGACTTTGGCCTCGTCGAGATTGTCCGACATTCGCAGGCGTCCCTGGACGGTGATCTTACCATTGCCGGTCTTCACCCAGCTGTCGAACGGGCGCTCCTGGTATTCTTCGAAGTGCCCGCCGTCGAGGCCCGGGAGGGGGGCCGAGGAGTTGGCGTAGGACGGGGAGTTGATGCCGAATTTCTCAAGCAGCGAGAGGTGCAGTCGGCCGAGTTCCTGGTTTTTGGAATATCTCAGGTAGCGGCCGGTTTTGAGCATCCCGCCGCCCTTCCCGGCGAGCACGACTGGAATGCGCTGGGCGGTGTGGTTGTCGCTGTGGCCCATGCCGGATCCGAAGAGCACGATGCTGTGATCGAGAAGCGAGCCGTTCTGGTCTTTGTAGGATTTTAGTTTGGTTAGTAGGTAGTCAAATTTTTCCATGTGCCACAGGCTGATCTTGAGCAGGTCATCGATGTTCGAGCGACTGAAGTTGCGGAAGAAGTGCGATAGATAGTGGTGCTGTTTTTTGATACCGAGGAAATCAAAAATCATGCGGCTGTTGCTGTTGCCGAGCATGTAGCTGATGCAGCGCGTCGAGTCAGTCCAGAGGGCCATGGCCATGACATCGAGCATGGCTTCGACCTGCTCGTTGAGGTCGCCGGCGCTCTCGGGTCGTTTGAGGGTAGAGAAATCGACTCCTTCCGGGCCGCTGACCGGAGTCATGTTTTCCAGGCGCTGTTCGGTTTCGCGGATCACAGTGAAATACTCTTCGAGGGTTTCCTGATCTTCGCGTCCGGCTTTGCGTTGCAGGGATTTTGCGTCGTCGCGCACGCGGTCGAGCAGGCTGGAGATTTCCTCCCGCTGTTTCGGGTCGTGCATCGGGTTGCGGAACAGGCGGTCAAATACCAGTTGGGGATCGCTCTCACGCGGAATACGGTCGCCGTTCTTGTCGTAGGAGATGTAACTGCAATCGATCTGGTTGGTGAAGAGCCCTTCGGTGGTGAGTTCGAGCGAGCGGTGGGCCGTGTCTCCGCTAATCTTGTCCGCGATCAATTGATCGATCGAGGCTGACTTGCGGTTCTGGTGGTGGCCGGAAAGGAAGCGGCGAGTGGAGTTGCTGTGCGATGAGAAACCGAAGTCGCCCATGTTGTCGAGAATGAGTAAGTCATCCTTGTGTTTTGCGAAGGGCGCCATCAGCGGCGACATCCGAAAATCGTTTTCCTGACCGCCTTCGATGTTCCAAGACGGAGGGTGCACGCCGTTCGGTTTGAACAGGGTTACGAAACGGAGCGGAGGTTTGGAGTTGCCCGCGAGATCCACTGACGCTGCCTTGGCGCTGTTCTCCATCAGGTTGAGAAAGGGCAGGGGGACGAGGGCGCCGGCCGCGCCGCGCAAGAATGTTCTGCGCTCGATGTTCCAGTTCTTACTCATGGCTAATGTTTGCAGTCTCGATAATGGTTTCGCGAAATGGAAGGCTATTAGCCACTTGTTGGAAGAGGCTCTTCCACGTGCCGTCGTTTTTACACAGGTTCTGGGTGATCGCATCTACGACCGGTTGGTCGCTGCGTTCCAGTTTTCGGCAAAGTGCGTAGGCGAGGGTTCGCTCAACGATGTTGCGCACGATCGGTTCGCGTTTTTGGGTGAGAAGGATCTCCTTTAGCCCGGCAAAAGTCTCAAAAGTCTCGCCACTCGGGAGTTTCCCGGAGGTGTCGATGGGCTTGCCTGGTTCGTTTGCTTTTTTCTTGGGGCGATCGCTGGCGAGCAGGAACTGACCATTCTTATCATACCCTTCTAGGGCAAAGCCCAGCGGGTCGATTTTCTCGTGGCAACGAGCACAAGTGACGTTGCTCCGGTGCATTTCGAAACGTTCCCTAAAGGTGAGATTCTTGCCGCGCGGGCTGCCCTTGATGGGTGGGGTGTCGGCCGGCGGCTCGCCGATTGGCACGCCCAGGATGCGGCGCAAGATCCAGGTGCCGCGTTGGATGGGCCCCTGGTTCATGGTCAGAATGCCGGGCATCGTGAGGAGGCCTCCACGACCTTCGGCATGCACGAGTTCAAACTTTTGATGGGGTGTTCTTTGCCGCTCGATGCCTTTCGGAGTCGCGTGACGTTTCATCCGTTGGCGATCCTTACCATAGAAACCGGAGGTTCCTTGGTTGACGAAAGTGATTTTCGAATCGATCAATTCCACGATCGGACGGTTTTCGGTGAAGAGATAATTGAGGAAATCGATTAGCTGAGTTTTGAGAGCATGATGGCGGATTGGGTCTTTTGCGAGGAGTCCATCGAGGCTGTCGATCTCGAGCCACTGGGTGCCGAAGCTTTGGGCAAGGTTGCGGGCTTTGGGGGAGGACAACATCCGTGCCACCTGCCCGTCCAGAACTTGCTCGTCTCTCAGCGAACCGTTGGTTGCCAGGCGGGTCAGTTCTTCGTCGGGGCGATCTTCCCACAAGAAATACGACAGGCGTTCGGCGAGTTCGAAATGGTCGACGGTTTGCTGCTTGCCAGGCTCACCTTCCATCAGGAGGCCTCGATAGAAAAACGCGGGCGACATCAGCACGGTTTTGAGTTCGAATTTGGTGGCGGCCACGAGGACGTCGCCACGCTTGCCTGAAATGGCGGCGAGTATTTTTGCGAGTTGTTCCTCCGGAGCCGGCCGACGCAGCGCGCGCGGCACGAACCTCCGGATCAGTCTCTCGGCTTGGTCGTGGGAAAGATCAACCGGCTGCCAGTCATTGGGTAGTTGGGTGCCAATGAACTCACCGAGCTGGGCGCGGCCTTTTTTCGAGAAGAGTTTTTCCAAAGCGGCGTTACTCAAATGGAGATACTGGTCCCAGATCACGGGGGAGAGTCGCGCGCGGTGGGTGTCGTTGATGAACCCGCTGGCCCCGGGTGGGTCGGTGGGGAGGAGTTTCAAAACAAGTGATTGATCACTAATGACGGTCTGTTCGGCCTCGGCAACCGCGACCTCGAGATCGAAACCAAAGAGCGAACGCAGGGTGTTACGATACTCCGGGCCGGAGAGGCGGCGGGGTTCGAAGACGGAGGGTTTCGCTTCGATGCTGGTTTGCGAGCGTTTTTGATACCAGTCGATGATTGTCTTCTTTTCAGCATCGCTCAGCTGCGGCTCATCGTCGGGTGGCATTTCTTTGGCTTCTAGCACCTCGACGACGGTTTTCCACAACTCGAACTGGGCGTCGGCGTCCTGCTCGGTGAGGATCTTGGAAAAATCGACTTTTCCCTTCAGTTTTTCTCCGCCGTGGCATTTCACACAGGAGCGTTCCAGGATCGGTCGGACTTCGTCCTCGAAGGCCGTCGACGAGGCCGAAAGTGTGGCCGTGAAAACGAGTGAATAGAGAAAAGGTCGCATGAGGCAAACAGATGAAAGCAAATCCAGGTAAACTAAGGAAGTTAATGATTGTAGCTGCTTTCCCTCTCGATTGTTTTCGTTGAAGGCATCCATTTGGAAGAATTAGGGTTAGGGTTGCGTTTCTTTCGGTTAAGCTAGGCCATCAATACGTGGAGGCTCCTATCCTAAAATGAAACGACGACACTATCTACTCCTGACCACATCGCTGAATCTTGGCGGGGTGGCTCTTGCTGTTGAGGAAGTGGGGTTTGAGACCGACATTCGGCCCATCTTCGAAGCTCATTGCACGAAGTGTCACGGCGAGGAGAAGCAGAAGAGTGAACTGCGTCTCGATTCGCCGGCCGCGATCCGGAAAGGTGGGAATTCGGGTGAGCCGCTCTTTGTTGTCGGAAAACGCGACGAGAGTTATCTCTATAAACTTGTGAGCCGTCACGATCCTGACGAAGCCATGCCGCCGAAGGAGAAGGAGGCACTTTCGAAAGAAGAGGTCGCGCGCATCGGCCGGTGGATCGAACAGGGGGCAAAGATGCCGGGTGACGGGGAGGTGGTGGCTCTCACTACCGATCACTGGTCCTTTCAACCGGTGGCGAAAAAGCATCGCCACACCGATGTGGATGCCTTTCTTGATGAAGCGCTTGCGGGCAAGGACCTGAAGGGATCTGATCGCGCCGATCGTCGTAATCTCATCCGGCGACTCTATCTCGTGATGCTGGGGCTCCCGCCGTCGCCGGAGGAGGTAGCCCATTTCGTGAACGACGATTCGCCGCAGGCTTGGGGGAACTTGGTGGACCGCGTTTTGGCCAGTCCACATTATGGCGAGCGAATGGCGCGACACTGGCTTGACATCACACGTTTTGCGGAGAGCAACGGGTTTGAGACCAACAGGGAACGTCCGAGCGCGTGGCGTTTTCGTGATTATGTGATCGAGTCCTTTAATGCTGACAAGCCCTACGATCAGTTCGTGAAAGAGCATCTGGCGGGGGATTCCATGGGGGCTGATCTTGGGACCGGGTTTCTGGTGGCCGGGCCCTATGATATCGTAAAGAGTCCGGATCCGAATCTCACTTTGACGCAGAGGCAAGATGAACTGGCTGATATGATCAATACTACCGGCACAGCGTTTCTTGGTCTGACGATTGGCTGCGCGCGGTGTCACAATCACAAGTTCGACCCGGTCACGCAGCGGGACTATTATTCGATGCAGGCGATCTTCGCTGGAGTGAGGTTTGGCGAGCGGGCTGTGCAGAGGAAGGTCAATGAGGCTGGCAAGAAAGAGCTGGAATCTTTGCGGGTTTCTCTGGCTTCGGTAGAAAGAGAGCTGAATCAATTGCGAGCTCTCGCGGCGAAGAACGAGGGAGCTCCTTCCGCACGTCGCCCGGCCGTGAACGCCAGATTGAACAGTGAGACTTTCACTGCGAGGTCGGCGAAGTTTGTCCGTTTTACAATCAAGCACACCAATAGCTCCGAGCCCTGTTTGGACGAATTGTCTGTTTTTGCCCCCAACGGAGAAAATGTCGCGCTCGCAAAAGTCGGAGCGGTGGCGACCTCTTCGGGAAACCTTCTGGGCTATCCCATGCACCAACTGGCTCACATCAACGACGGAAAGTCGGGGAACATGTGGAGCTGGATTTCGAATCAGAGTGGAAAGGGCTGGGTTCAGATCGAATTTTTGAAGGCTTCCCAGGTGGAGCGCATCGAGTGGTCGCGTGACCGGGAGGGGCGCTTTACGGACCGACTCGCGGTCGAATACGTGATCGAACTATCTGACGATGGCCAGTCATGGGCTCTCGCAGCAAGTTCCGATGATCGTGAACCTTTCGGTGGAGAAGCCGATCCAGATTCCTTTCTTGCGAAGCTTTCCGAGCCGGAGGTGAATCGGGCTCGCGCCTTGATCGCGCAGGGTGGCTTGGCCCGATCGCGTATGGTTGAGTTGGAGACTGGGGTCAAGGCGTGGGTGGCGAACTTCTCCCAGCCCGGTGCGACTCATCGTCTCTACCGTGGGGAGCCGATGGCGAAACGCGAAGAGGTCCCGCCCGATGCCCTCGAGGTGATTGGTTCACTTGGGCTGGCCATGGACGCGCCCGAACGGGAGCGACGTCTGGCGCTTGCGGAGTGGATCGCGAGTGCGGACAATCCGCTCACCGCCCGGGTGGCAGTGAACCGCCTCTGGCAGTTCGTGTTTGGGACCGGAATCGTGGATACGCCAAGCGATCTTGGGACAAACGGAACGCCTCCGACTCATCCTGAACTGTTGGACTGGCTTGCCTCCGATTTTGTGACGCATCGGTGGTCGATGAAGCACACCCTGCGGCTGCTTCTGAGCTCGGAGGCATTTCAACGTTCGAGCCAACCCAATTCAGTGGCGGCCCGGGTTGACTCCAACAGTCGGTATCTGTGGAGGTTTCCCCCGCGCCGTCTCGAGGCGGAGGCGATTCGCGACGGAATGCTCTCGGTGGCCGGAACGCTTGACCTGAAGATGGGCGGGCCGGGCTTCCATCTCTTCGATGTCGACCGGGAGAACGTCGTGCACTATCACGCCAAGGAGGAGACGGGTCCGGCG
Source organism: Akkermansiaceae bacterium (assembly GCA_026421245.1). Lineage (GTDB taxonomy): Bacteria > Verrucomicrobiota > Verrucomicrobiia > Verrucomicrobiales > Akkermansiaceae > SW10. The sequence goes on from JAPKDJ010000007.1 coordinate 7,485, forward strand.
GAGTGGCGGCGCATGGTTTATCTCTTCAAGATCCGGCAGGAGCAGGATGCAGTGTTCGGGGCCTTTGACTGTCCGGATGGGAATCAGGTCATCCCGAGTCGCAATCGCTCCACGACGCCCTTGCAGGCTTTGAATCTTTTCAATAGCCGCTTTACGATGCAGCAGGCCGAGAAACTGGCGGAACGTCTCGGGGATACGGAAGATCGGGTGGCACGCGTCTACGAGTTGCTCTACGGCCGGCCGGCCACCGCCGAAGATCTTGTGGACGCAAAGAGTTTCATCGAGAGGCACGGCTTCGTTGCCTTCTGCCGTGCGATGCTGAACACCAATGAATTCTTGTTCGTATTTTAAATGATCGATACTCGTCATCTTTTCGACCGCCGAAACTTTCTCTCGCACTCTGTGAATGGCTTGGGTGGGGTGGCCTTGGCATCCCTGCTGAGTCGTGAGGGGCTCCTTGGGGACCAGCTTCTCCGTGAAAGTGCGCCGGGGAAGCATCCCATCCGCCCCGGGATTGCGGCCGCCAATCCCCATGCGCCGCGTCTTCCTCACTCGGAGGCGAAGGCCAAGCAGGTTTTGATGATCTTCTGTTCCGGAGCGATCAGTCAGGTCGATACGTGGGACTACAAGCCGGAGCTCATTAAACGGCATGGTCAGCCCATGCCTGGCGGCGACAAACTCATCACTTTTCAAGGAGGGCAGGGGAACCTGATGAAGAGCCCGTGGGAGTTCAGACCACGCGGGCAAAGTGGCAAGATGGTATCGGATTTGTTACCGCGGCTGGGTGATTTAGCGGACGAGATGTGCTTCCTCCATGGAATGACCGGTAAGACCAACACGCATGGACCGGGCGAGAATTTCATGTGTACCGGATTCACGCTGGATGGCTTTCCGAGTGCCGGAGCTTGGACGACCTATGCGCTGGGTAGCGAGGCAGAAGACCTGCCAGCCTATGTGGCAATTCCTGATGTGCGCGGGACTCCCCAATCGAGTGTGAATTGCTGGGGGCCGGGTTTCCTGCCGGCGGCCTTTCAAGGTACCAGCTTCAATGCCGCCAAGGCTGTTCGCAATTTGGAGATTCCAAATGGGATCACCGGTGCCACCGATGCGGCGACTCGGGCCTTCCTTCAACGCCAAAACCATCGCCACCTCCAGAACCATGCCGATGATTCTCAGCTGGCGGCCCGCATTGCGAGCTACGAACTGGCGGCCCGCATGCAGCTTAGCATTCCCGAGATCACCGATTTAGCCAAGGAGCCCGACTACATCATGCGGGATTACGGTGCGGGCGACTCCGGCAACAAGATATTGGATCTCCGAGCTGCGTATGGGCGAAACTGCATTCTGGCGCGACGTCTCATCGAGCGTGGTGTGCGTTTTGTGCAGCTGTTCAATGGAGCCTACCAGACCGGCGGTGAGGGAGTGAGCAACTGGGACGGCCATAAGAAGCTCAAAGAGCAATACGATATTCACGGGCCGGTTCTTGATCAGCCCACCGCGGCCCTTTTGAAGGATCTTAAAGTGCGGGGTTTGTTGGAAGATACTCTAGTGGTCTTTTGTTCCGAGTTCGGCCGCATGCCGACCTTTCAGAAGGGGGCGAGCGGGCGTGATCACAATCCCAGCGGCTTTACGACCTGGCTGGCGGGGGCCGGCGTGAAGGCTCCCTTCTCCTATGGTGCGACGGATGAATTCAGCTACAAGGCGGTGGAGGGGGTGACGACGGTCTATGATTTTTATGCCACGATTCTGCACATCCTCGGCCTCGATCACGAACGACTGAGTTTCTATCACAATGGCATCGAGCGCCGCCTCACCGACGTGCACGGAAAGGTGATCCGTGAGATCCTGGCCTCCACCTGACTCTTCCTCACCGTTCGGTGTCTGATTCAACGCCGGGAGCGCAGAGCATTCCGCATTTGTTCGAGTTCATCCATCAGCTCGCGGAGGAGGCGCAGGCCGGTCACATTGACCTCGGAGGTTTCACGGAGGTGCTCGATTTGGGGTAAAGTGCGCAGGGCTTCGTCATCCAGAAGAGGGGGGCCGGAGTCGGCGGATGAAACCCAGACAAGGCCCTGTTCCTTTTAAGGCAGGGTGGTTTCGGTGTTCACGCCGGCGAGGCGGGCGACTATCTCGAGCGAGTAGGGAGGGGGGCTCCGCTGCCAATGCCAGGTCTCCCCGTCCGGGCACCCGAATGCGGCGGACATCGAGAGAGGTTAGGGGATTCGGAGCTGCAGATTTTCTTTTTCGAGAGGATCGTTCAGATCTTGAGCAGCGGAAGCTCCGCAGGAATGTGAACCTTAAACTCGAGGACGGCTGCAGGGGGAGTATCCCTTTTTGAGGCGTGTCCGAGGTGCGACGATTGCCACGAAATTGGCTCAGGATGAACGGGCTTTAAAGCGGTAGTTCAAAAAGATCGGGTGCCTGAGACGTGATGGTTTGATTCCCTTCGTCAGTGATGATCACGATATCTTCGATGCGGACTCCAAATCTCCCTTCGAGATAAATGCCAGGTTCGACGGTGAAAGCCATGCCTGGCACTAGCTTTGTTTCAGGTGCCCGTGGGGAAAGGTTGAGGCCGGGGTCGTGGGTTTCGAGCCCAATGCTATGGCCCAAACCGTGGGTAAAACTCTTGCCGTGCCCGGAAGCTTCAATGATGTCGCGGGCGGTTTGATCGATCTCGTGGTTGCTTATGCCGGGGGACATCGTATCGATGGCGGATTGTTGCGCGGCTTGGACGATCCCGTGGATTTCCTGCATTTCTGGTGAAGCTTTTCCAAGGCAGACCATTCGCGTCATGTCGGAGGCGTAGCCTTGATAGATGACACCGAGGTCGATGAGGAGCAGGTCGTCAGGATTGATGATGGTTCGGTCCGGGAGATGGTGGATTTCCCAGCAGTTTGGTCCGGCGGCGATAATGGGCTCAAAAGAATAACAGTCGATGTCGTCGTTGGCGGCCATTTCGGCGAGGATCAGTCCCTGAACCGCTCGCTCAGTCATGCCAGGACGGATTGCAGGGAGGATGGAGTTGAAGACCTGCTCGTTGATTTGCTGGGATTTATGAAGGAGGGCGATTTCGGTGGAGGATTTGATTTGCCTGATTTGCTCGATCACAATGGTCGGATGGATCTTATGGAGCGGGAATTGGTCTCGCCATTTCAAGAGCGTATGGTGGCTGATTGTCGAGTCGACTCCCAGAGTAAGCGGGCTATTGCAAAGCCGTTTTTGAATTCCGGACAGAGCGTCGACTTCGATGGAGATTTCAAGGGCTGAACTGAGGCTCGCCGTCTGGGCCATTGCCCAGGCGAGGGTGCGGAACGAGGTGAAGAGAATGGCTTCGTTCTGCGTGACGAGGAGGGTTCCTGGTTCCCCTCGAAATCCCGTCGCGTAGCGTATGTTTGCCGTGTTTGTCGTGATCAAGGCGTCCAGTCCGAGATCGGCGATGCTGTGCCGGACCCTCTTGAGGCGTCCTGCCATTTCCGAAGTTGAGAAGCTGAGGTGGTCCGACATGTTCTTTGAGAATCGGATCTTATGTCAGTCTCGAATTGGAACCAGTCGATAAAGAAGAGCTGTTGGGCGAAAGCTTGGGGTGGTTTGGCCGTATCAGGCGGCATGATGCGGTTTCCGGCACTTTTCACTCTTTCGATGGCATTGGTTCACGGGCAGATTCCGGAAGAACCTGGAAAAGCGGCGGCCGCTTTGAAAATTCTGGATGGGTGGCACGAGAAGAATTCAAAAAAGGAGGTTCGGACGCTTCACTTCGTGCTTTGGACACCCAAGGGAAGGAATCCGCCAAGGGGGTATGAGGCGCGACTGACGAGGATCATGACGCACATCCGGGATTTTTATGCGAAGGAGATGGCACGATTAAGATTTGGGCCGCGCTCCATCAACCTGCCGATGGAAAAGAGTGGCTTGAAGATTCACCTCATCGAAGGAAAGAATGCGGAGAGCGAATACGGAATGTCTTCGGGGAATGTCATTAAGCAGGAATGTCTGCCGGTTTTGGCAGAGAAGGGGATTGATGGGAAAAAGGAGACCCTCGTGATTTTTTGCAACCTTGCGCAGTGGGATGAGGAGAATCTAAAGTTCACTCATCAGTCTCCCTATTATGCGGGCGGCAATCATCAGGGAGGGACGGCGTGGCAGTTGGATTCGCCCGAACTTGATACCACGAACCTGTCTCTCAAGAAGCCGATCATTCGTGACGGGCAATATGGACGGATTTCCTTGGGCAAGCACAATTCGATCTTCATCGGTGGAATCTGCCATGAACTAGGGCACGCCCTGGGATTACCACACTGTAGGGAACGGCCGGATGAGGCGGACCGAGGAACGGCACTTATGGGATCGGGGAATCGGAGCTATGGGGATGAACTCCGTGGGGAAGGAAAGGGATCGTTTTTGACCTTTGCCCACGCTTTGCGCTTGGCTTCGCACCCCCAGTTTTCGGGATCAACGAAGGGGATGAATCTTCCCGTGGAGGCTAAAATTGATGACTTGAAGCTGACCGTGAAAGGGAAGGCGATTCATGTTTCAGGCAAACTGACGGCAAACCCACCGGCATACGCGGTAGTTGCTTACTTCGATCCCGATGGAGGGAGCGATTACAATGCGACGACGGCAACAGCAGTGCCGGATGGAAACGGGAATTTTACTCTTTCGTCAGATGCCTTGGTAGCGGGAAAGTCGGGAGAGCTCCGCTTGATTCCCCTCCATGTGAATGGCTCGACAGGCGGTTGGCTTTCCCAGACCAAGTTTAAGTATCCCTATAGGGTAAAGACGGATGGGACACCTGATTTGGGCGCTTTCGAGGTGCGAGCTGCTCTGACTCCCCTTGTTGACGCGTTGCGGGGTCGGGACCGGGAAAAGGCGGTGTCGATTGCCCGCCAACTTCCGGAGGGGAGGACACGTGAGATTGCCGAGAACATTCTGGCAAGAGGAGGGAAGCCGACGAAGAGTCCGGCGGATGCCGGAGCGAAAGGTAAGGAGGCTTCGCTCACTTCCTTCAAGCCATCTGCGGTGAAGGTAGGATGGGGGCGCCCGGCCTTTAATTACCTGCCCGAGCCACCGTTTATGCTCGAAGCAGGAGGGAAGATTTTCACGACGGGAATCTATGGTTATGCTCCGGCAAAACATCGCTATGATTTGGGTGAAAAATGGAAAAAGTTTTTCGGCAAGGTGGGAATGGCATTCGGAAAGGGCGGTTCGGTTCGCTTTGAAGTTAAGGGTGATGGTAAAACGCTTTGGAAGTCGAAGGTCATCAAGTCTGGGGGCTTGCTCGATTACTCGGTAGATGTTTCCGCGGTGAAGTTGCTCGAGTTGGTGGTTGATCCCACCAACGATGGAACCAGTTCCGACTGGGGCTTGTGGCTGGAGCCTAGGCTCTCAAGATAGGCTGCAATTATCTGATCTTTCTCTTGGGTCATTTTAGTTCGGAAGTCAGACTGCGGCGTGATGAGTGAGAGCGAAGTGCTTTGTCTGGAAGGCTTTTCCAAGTCCTTTGGTGATGTGGTGGCTTTGGATGATGTTTCCCTTTCGGTGAAGCAAGGAGAGGTGGTGGCGCTTCGCGGACCGAGCGGCGCGGGGAAATCGACGCTCCTCTATATGATTGCCGGATTGTTGGCTCCCGATGCCGGGACGGTAAAAGTGGCGGGGGTTGATCCCTACACTTTGAGCTCTTCCAAGCGGACGCTTTATAGGAGCGGTGACCTTAGAATGGTTTTTCAGGATGCCCGGCTCATTTCCTACCTCAACATTCGGGAGAACATTCTCGTGGCGGGGGGCGATCCCCAACGTGCCGACGAGTTGATGGAGTCACTCGGTCTGAGATCGCGCGGCACGCATGTCCCTAAGATGTTAAGTGCGGGGGAGCAACAACGGGCTGGTTTGGCTCGCGCCCTGGTTACCAATCCCAAGCTGGTGCTCGCCGATGAACCCACCGGAAACCTCGATGAAGAAAATACAGATCTCGTGATAGCGGGATTGCGAAGATGCGCCAATGAAGGCGGCGCGGCCTTGGTGGTCACTCATGATCCCCAGGTGATTGAAGGGGCTGACCGGGTGCTGAACCTTGAGGAAGGACAACTTCTACCATGAAGTACGAAGATTACTATACTTGGCAGGAGAATATTCCCGGCTTTGGAAAAGAGGCGCAGGAGCAGTTGAAAAATTCAACTGCCTTGGTGTCCCGTGTCGGAGGGCTTGGCGGCCCACTGGCCTTTTCACTGGCGGCGGCGGGTGTGGGAAGAATCATTCTGGCGCACGGCGGAGAGTTAAGGCCGGATGACTTGAATCGTCAGATTCTTATGACGCATGAAGGCTTGGGAACATTGCGGCACGAACAGGCTGCGGAGACCCTGCAGCGATTCAATCGTGATCTTCGGATTGAGTCAGTGGGAGAAAATATTTCGGAAGAGAATGTCAGTGATCTAGTTGGGGGAGCGGATATTGTTTTTTCCTGTGCCCCGCTCTTCGAGGAACGACTTTTGATGAATCGTGAGGCCATGCGGCAGGGGAAGTATTTTGTCGATGGTGCGATGTGCTCCATGGAAGGACACGTGCTTGCGGTTGATCCGGGGATTTCGACCTGTCTCGCCTGCCTCGTCAAAGAGCCTCCTGCCTACTGGAAGCGTCGCTTTCCAGTCATTGGTGCCGTATCCGCGATGGTGGCGCAGATCGCAGTTTTGGAAGGCCTCAAATTACTGACCCGCTTTGCCGAACCAGCTCTGGACCGTCTGATTCACGTTGATACATTGGCGATGCGAATGAAAAAAGTCCGGGTGCTTCGCGATCCTTCCTGCCCCCATTGTTCCTGATGAAACGTCCGTTGCTTGTTTTTGTGGTATTACTCTCTTTTCTTGGAGGCGCATTTTGGTGGATGGTTCGTGATCAAGGTGGAAACGGGGCCGGAAAGGGGGACTTGTTGGTCCATTGTGCGGCGGGGCTGAGGAAGCCAATGGCCGAGATTGCGCGAAGGTATGAGAAGGAGTTTGGCGTGAAAGTAAATTTGCAATTCGGGGGCTCGGGGGCTTTGGGAAGTCAGTTGCAGGTGGCGGGTGGCGATTTGTATTTGCCGGCTGATCAGGGATATATTGATTCGGTGCGGGCGAAAGGGTTGCTGGAAGAGTCGATTCCGGTCGCCCGGTTGACTGCGGGATTGGTAGTGCCGAAGGGGAATCCGGAGGGGATTACGAGTTTGGATGATTTAAAAAGGGAGGGTTTGAAAATTTCGCTGGGGGAGAAGTCGGCATCGGTAGGGAAGTTCACCTGGTCAGTGTTGGGGAAGGAGGGGCTACTTGACGAAGTGAAGCCAAATGTCGTGGTGACGAAGCCGACGGTGAATGGGATTGTCGAGGATGTGGCGACGGGAGCGGTGGACGTCTCCCTGGCGTGGGATGCGGTGGCGGGGAATTATTCCGAGGTGGAATGGATCGCGGTGCCGGAGTTTACAAAACGCACAAAGCTGGCCTCGATTGGGGTTCTTACATCGAGCAAGGACGCAAAGCGGGCCTTACACTTTGCCCGTTATACGACAGCGAAGGGCCGGGGGCGTGAGGTGTTTCTTGGGATGGGCTTTGATGTGCCTAATGAGGGTGATGTGTGGTCGGACCGTCCGGAGGTGACTTTGTTTTCGGGGTCGATGTTGCGACCGGCGATTCAGGAGCGAGTTCGGGAGTTTGAGGAGCGAGAAGGGTGTCGGGTCAATACGGTGTTTGAGGGGTGCGGGACTTTGGTCGCGCAGATGAATAGCGGGGTGATGCCGTCGGGATATTTTGCTTGCGACACCAAGTTTTTGGCAAAGGTTCAGGATCGTTTTTTTGCGGGAACGGTTGTGACGGGAAATGAGATTGTTTTGCTCGTTCGTAAGGGGAATCCGATGGGGCTTTTAGGTTTGAAAGATCTGGCCAAACCGGGATTAAAATTGGGGGTTTGTGATAGTAGGAAAAGCGCACTCGGAGAGCTGACGCAAATCATGCTGGAGCGTCGGGGGATGGCGGATAAAATTGTGGGGAATGTTTTGGTAAAGGTCGCGAAAGGGGATGATTTGGTTTCCGCAATGCAAGCCCGTTCACTGGAAGCGGCTTTGATTTATCGCAGCAATGCTCTCGCGAGTCCGGTGACGTTGGAAGAGCATGAGATCGTGGAGTTACATGATGAACTGGCCTTTGCCGAGCAGCCTTATGCGATTGGGAAAGGGACGCCCTATCCGGAGTTGATGAAACGACTTGGGGCCTATTTAAGCAATGGGGAGGCGCGGATGCGTTTTGAATCGTTGGGGTTTCGCTGGAGGTTAAAATGATGGGGCCCCTTCTAATTGTAAGTGCTGCCTTGAGCGGGACGATGGTTTGGATTTTATCAGGGATACGTAGTGGTGGGTTTCTTTCATGGGGTGTGAAATTTGCTCGTATTTTCAGGTGTGGATGTTGTGTAGAAAGCAGTCGGGATGATGGATCAGGCCAAGCATAAGGATAACAGGATTTGGAGGGTGAGGCCGGAGTGGCCTTTCCTGCTTTTTCTGGTGTTTGTGGTTGCCGCTTATTTGGGCCTTCTGCTTCTGATGGTGGGGGCAAATGTGCTGACGATTTCGTGGGACGAGGCAGGGGAGATTTTGAAGGATCCGGATATTCAGCATTCAATTAAGCTGACCTTTGTGACTTGCACGGTGACGGCGATTCTTTCGGTGCTGGTGTCGGTGCCGGTGGCCTATTTGCTGTCGCGATATCAGTTTCGAGGGAGGGCCTTGATCGATACTTTATTGGACATTCCGATTCTTTTGCCGCCGTTGATTGTGGGATTGAGTCTTTTGATTTTGTTTAACCGGGTTTCGCCTTCAGATTGTTGTTGGATGCTGGCGGGAGGTTTTTTGCTGGCAGCAATATTTGGTGGTAAGGGATTGGTAAGAAATGTGACTGGGGGATTGGTGGTTTTGTTTGGAGTGGGAGCGATGATTCTGAGTGTGAGTGAACGGTCGCTTGAGGATGTGGTGAGTGGGGTTGGATTGCCGATGACTTTTCATCCACTGGGAGTCGTGCTTGCGCAGTTCCCGGTGGCGGCGGCGTTTGCGGTGAGGACGATGCGAACGACCTTTGATCAGATCAGTCCGCGCTACGAAGAAGTGGCAATGACTTTGGGTTGTAATCGGGGGCAGGCTTTCACTCGAGTCGTTTTGCCTCTGGCCGGGAAGGGGATGGTGGCGGCGGGAACGATGGCGTGGGCTCGGGCTCTTGGGGAGTTTGGTCCAATTTTAATTTTTGCCGGGGCGACACGGGGGAGAACGGAGGTGCTCGCGACTTCGGTCTTTTTGGAAATCAACATCGGGAATTTGCCCGGAGCAGCGGCTTTGTCTTTGCTCATGATTTTGTTGGCAGTGACGACCTTGTTGGTGGTGAGGTTTTTTGTCGGGAGAGGAGGGGCGGCATGAGCAATCCGATGTTGGCTCTGGAGAAGGTGACGGCGAGAGTGGGGCGGTTTGTCTTGCCGGAGTTTTCGCTGGAGATTCAAGAAGGGGAATGTGTGGCGTTGATGGGACCCAGTGGGTGTGGGAAGACAACTTTGATGGAGACGGTTTGCGGGTTGAGGAATGGGGTGACGAGTGGGCGAATTTTGTTGGACGGAGTGGACATTACTTCTCTCCCGCCGGGAGCAAGAGGGATTGGCTTGGTTCCGCAGGATGTGGCTCTCTTTCCAACGTTAAAAGTACGAGACCAGCTGGAGTTTGGCCCGAAACTACACGGTTGGGATTCTTCGGAAACCAAGGTGCGGGTTGAAGGTTTGGCTTTAGATTTGGGATTGGAGATGTTGCTGGATCGGTCGCCAGGTGGTCTTTCAGGAGGGGAGGCCAGAAGAGTGGCGCTCGGGAGGGCCCTGGCGTTGAGACCTCGTTTACTTTGTCTTGATGAAGCGCTGACCGGGTTGGATGAAGCGAGACATACCGAAGTTTTGGCGGTGATCCGGAAGATGATTGAGAGGGAAGGGGTGACGGCACTGCATGTGACGCATTCAAAAAGGGAGGCCGAGGCGATTGCGGACCGAGTGGTGGTGATGGAGTGAGAAAAGACTCATTCGCCGACAAATTCCCGAGAGTTTATTGTGGCGGTTATTCGAAATGTCTTTGACGTTTCTGGTGACGAGGGTGGGTTTTGATTCCACATCGGATTTCGGTCAAGCCGAGGACGCTGAGCCAGGTGGAATCTTGGGAGAGGCTTTGATGCCAAGTGCTGACTTTCGGGTGGCAGCGGGAGCCTTTAGGGAATTCGGAGTTGTCGGAGAAGAGGGTGAAAAATTCTTTTAGAAGTTGCTCAAGGATGGTGAGGTCTTGGCAGTAGAAATTGCGGGTGAGGATGAGGGGGTGGGTCCAGAGCGATGAAGAGGATGGTTTTTCTAATCATGTCGGAGGATGGTGACGGGGTCTTTGGTGAGGGCGTAGAGGGTGGGGAGCCACGCGGCGGCAGTGCTGGCGAGGGGGATGAGGAGCCAGGTGACGGGGGGGAGAGTGAAGGAGGTGGCTTTGGAGATGAGAAAGACGAGGGCGGTGGCGAGGAGTCCGATGAGGGTGGCACGGGCAAGAATAAGAGCGGCGATTTTGAAGTGGCTGACGCCAATGGCGCGGAGGGTTCCGATTTCGGGGAGTCGTTCGCGGACGTTGGTGAAGGCGAGGTAAGCGAGAGCGAGGAAGGCTCCGGCGGCGATGAGGGGGGAGAGGACGGAGGAGAAGCGGGCGCGTTCGGTTCGGGCGGCTTGGCGGCCTTCGAGGATGGTTTGTGTGGCTTGGCGTGCGCGGTCACCGGCTTTATTGCGAGCTTCGGCGCGGACCATGGCGGAAGAGCCGAGTTCGATGATTTGGACGTCGGGGAGGACGCTGGAAATTTCGGCGCGGATTTCGCCGAGGCGGTCGATGCTGGCGCAGTTGCAGCCGAGAGCGAGGATGGCGTTGATTTGGTTTTTGAGACCGAAGAGTTTTTGGGCTTCGTCGAGGTGGATCCAGGCGGAGCTATCGTCGCGGAAATTACGGGGAGGGTAGGTTTGGGAGACGGTATAGGTTTGGCCGTTGAGGGTGAGGGCATCGTCTTTTTTGAGGCCGAGGGAATTGTGGAGATCGTGTCCGAGGTTGATGGTGCCGGGAGCGAGGGGGCTCATGATGGGTTTCTTTTTCGAGCGGTGGGAGATGGGCACTTGTCCTTCGACTCCGATGAGGAGGATGGAGCGGTTTTTTTCCTGCCACTGGATGCGGCGGGAGAGTTGCGGGAGGAGGTGGTTGACGGTCACGATTTTGCTTTCGGCGAGTTTGTGGACGGAGTCCTGCGGCATGGTTTTTTCGGAGTATCCGCGTTCCTTGATCTGCCAGAGTTCTTCGCCAGCGGGGAAGAGGAAGACGTTGAAGCCGAGACCTTTCATGGTCTTGCGGATGTCGTCCTCGAGTGACTTCATTTCGGCTGAAGTTTTGGACTCGAGTTCGGCGAGTTGGGATTCGGTATTGCGGTCGAAGTCAGTGAGGCTGTTTTTGGCGGAGAGCCAGACGGAGACCGCGGCGGCCACGGCGAGGGTGGCCAGGATGAAGTTAAATTTACGGTGTTTGATTTCGGCGAGGAACATGGCGAATTGGGTCTCACGCAGAGGCGCGGAGTTTTGATAGGATGACCTTTTTAGGATGACCTTTTGAGGAGGAAGATGGTGCCGGTAATGAGGGCGAGGATGATGATGCCGATGATGGCAATGGGGGCGGGAGAGAAGGAGTCCGAGTTGTGAAGTTGAGCGGTTGTGGGTTCGGAAGGGATTTTATCGTTGAGGGTGGGGAGGACGGCGGGGAGTTCTTTGTCGATAACGACGAGGCCGGATTGGAGTTTTTCCTGCCAGTTGGCCTGGAAGAGGAGGTCGTAGCCGGGGTTGCCGCTTTTGACCTGGCAGGAGCAGGCTCCGCAGAGGTATTCGCAGGCGGTGAGGATCGCTTCGGGGGTGATGCTGCTGCCCAAGAGAGGGCCGGGGGTTCGGCCACGTCCGAAGATGGGGACCACGAGAGGCTCTTCGGGAGGGGAGGGGCGGTTGGCGGTGAGGATGCGGAGGAAGGCTTGCTCGGCGGGGGTGTGACGTTTGATACGCTCGATTTTGAAGGAGATTTTCAGGGGGATGGTGGAGCGGAGGACGTCGTCGAGGCTGATGTCGTCGCCGACTTTGCCAACCTGGTTGGCCTGGATGACTCCTTCGGGTATTTTAATTTGGGCTTGGGCTTTTTCGAGAGTTTCTTCCAGTTGTTGGAAGGTGGCTTCGTTTGCGACTTCGTTGGAACCTTCGATGAGAACCCAGACGGTTGATTCGCCAGCGAGGAGGTCGTTTTTGATTCGTTGTCGAAGGGGGGAATCGAGGATGTTTTTGAGGGAGGATTCTGAGGCGGGGAAGACGAGGGCGGCGGGGTTTGTCCAGCTTTCGGGGGGGTGGAGGAGGAAGGCGGGGTATTCGGTGATTTGGTCGAGGCCGACGATGGAGAATTGTTGGGCGGGGGTGAGTTGGGTGAGGTCGAGTGATTCGAATTCGAGGTTGAGGTGGGCGGGGATTTCGGAGAGGGCGGGAGGGGGGCCGTTGGAGATGATTTGGAGGCGGAAGGGGTCGGCTTGCCATCGTTCGAGGGCGTAGCGGAAGACGGGGACCTGGCAGGCGAAGGTCTGGATCGAGAGGAGGAAGAAGAGGAGAAGGCGCATTGGAAGGGACGAATGAACAATTGCAGAAGGGACGATTGGCTTGATTGGGGGTGGGTGAACGTCGAACGTCGGATTCTGAATTTTAAATGCTTGAGTTAAAAAAGCGGCGGGGGCGTCGCGGCTCCTTTGGGTTATGGGGCGAAGGTGTGGATGTGGCCGAGGTCGGTGGAGACAATGAGGCGGCCCTCGGCCGGAGTTAGCCCGTAGGCTTTGCCGGTGACTTTGTGTTGCCAGAGTTGTTTGCCGGTGGCGGCGTTGAGGATGGAGACTTGGTTGTCGAGGCCGACGATAAGTTGGTCACCGGCTAGGACGAGTTCGAAGGGGGAGGGGTGGTCGATCTGCCAGAGGAGGCAGGCTTTGAGGTCGTTCTGGGTGGTGGTAATTTTCCTTTTGAGTTCTTCGATTTTGGGGAGGTTGGTTTCGACTTTTGGGTCGAGTTTTTTGAGTTCGGTTTGTTGGGTTGCGAGGTTGGTTTCGAGTTGGCCTTTGCGGGTGAGGTCGAGGCATTGAAGTTTGTCGAGGGAGTGGAGGTAGGCTTTGCCTTTGGCGACGACGACGCGGGTGGTGTTGTTGAAGGTGGCGAGGCGTTTGCCAGATTTGGTGTCGGCGAGGCGAAGTTGTTCGTCATGTTCGCGCTGGTTGGGAGGTCCGGCGATGAGTTGGTTGTCTTCGGTGAGGAGGCAGAAGGTGCCGCCGGCTTGTTTGATGGTGCCGGTGGCTTTGCCGTCAGCTTGAGTGAGGGCGACGGGCGCGGCGCGGCCCTGGGGGATGTAGAGTCGGTCGCCGCCGGCGAGGATGGCACCCTGGAGGGTGACGCCGGTGTGTTCGGTGAGGTAAAGTTGTTCGGCGGTGGTGGCGTCGAGGCACCAGAGGTAGGAGGTTTTCCAGGGGAGGAGGGAGGCGGCGAAGAAGGCGCGGTTGTTTTCGACGGTGACGCCAGTGCGAACGGGCCAGGGGGAGATGAGTTTTCCGTTACTGGGGACGAGGCGGTCGGTGGGGGCGCCGCGTTTTTTCCAGAGGGGTTTTCCGGTGAGGGCATCGGAGCAGTAGACGAAGCCATCGTCTGAGCCGAACCAGGCTTTTTCGCCGACGATGGTGGGTGGGAAGCGGACGGAGGAGTTGGTGAAGTGAAGCCATTTTTCTTCGCCGGTATTGGCGTCGAGGCAGTGGACGGCGTTGTCGGCGGAGGAGCCGAAGTAGAGGAGATCGTGCGCGGCGGTAGTGAAATGGCAGGGATCGAAGTTGCGCATGGACTGGAGTCCTTCGTTGGCTGCGTAGGCGTCCCATTTGGCGGGGCCGGTCCAGGCTTGTTGGGGCGGGCCTCCGTCGTGGGTCCAGGCTTGGGTGAGGGGGAGTGGTAAGGATTCGGACGAGACACCGCTGCGGCGATTGTCGTGGCGATAGGTGGGCCAAGGGGAGGCAGAAGCGATGCCACAAAGGACAAGAAGAGCTAGAGATGTGCGGAACATGACAGGTTATTGTTTAGGCTCTTTCGAATTGGTGATGCCGGAATTATTACGAGGAATGAAGGCGAGGGACGTTTCCATCCAGCCGCCGCAGGAGCAGCCGCCGCCGCCCTCGGGGACGAGGAAGAGGCCTTGGGCGGGGAGAAAGCTGAGCCAGCAAGAGGGGCGAAGACGAGGCCAGTGGGTGGGTGTTTTTTGGTCGTGGGACCAGAAGGTGAGGCAGCGATCGATCCCGCGAAGAAGGAGTCCGTAGCTGGTGCCGACGACGGCGGAGCAGCCCTCGCGCGGGCCGAATTTGTGGTCGAGGAGTTTGCCGTCGGGGAGAGAAATTCCGGTGGGGTCGGTGTAGACTTTGTCTTCGTAAACAACGGGGTGGGAGATGTGTGAACCATGGTGATTGATGCGCCAAGAGGTTTGGGATTGGAAGCGGAGCTTGCCGTCGGCGAGGTCGAAGTAGTGGTAGCTAAAGATGCCTTTGCCCGTTGGCTTTCCTAGCTCGTTGGTATCGCCTTCGGAGAGGGTGGCGAGGAAGCCTTCGCTGGTCATGGCGCCGTAGGAGACTTGAATGAAGCCTTTGGTTTCGGTGCGGAGGAGGGTGTTGGGGAAGGGTTTTTCCCAAATAATTTTCCCGGTGGAGGCGTCGAGGCAGACGGCAAAGATATCCTTCCAAAGTTCACGTGTGGCTTCGCGGCCGGAGGTGCCTTTTTTGAGGTCGGGATTGCGGCATTCGAGGAAGCAGAGTTTGCCGTCGGAGAGAGAGATGGTGGGGTTAATGATGAGGCCACGGGAGTAGGACCAGTTGCCTTTCCAGCTGGATTTTGAGTGCCCGAAAATGTTGTCGCTGAGAACATTGGCGGTGTCGGAATCGCGGCCGACTTTATCATACCAGGCGTCGCCGAAGTATTTTTTGAATTCGGCTCCGAGGCGGACGGAAGAGCCGATGACGGTATCACCTTCGTGGGCGATGTAGCCCCATTCATGGCTGTCACGATGGGCGGCGGTGAGCTTGAGGGTGGTGATACGTTTTCCGGTTGATCCGTCGAGGACCCAGAGGAGGTCTTTCACGGCAACGTAGAGGTGGTTGTCGTCGGCGCACCAGTTGGCGCAGTCGTGAGGGATGTTGACGCGACGGAGGTCGGGGATTTCCATGCCCCAGAGGATTTGACCATTGTAGGCGTCGAGCGCCATAAGTCGGTTGAGGCCTTGATGGAAAAGTCGGCCGTTGGCGGCGAGGGGGGCGGACATGCGGGGTTGGCGATCGATGCCGAAGTTGGCACCGGGGCGACCGATCCATTGGAGTTCGAGATCACCGGTGGCCTGGGAGCCTCCAAGACGTTCGCCGGAGTAGGCGGTGTTGGAGGGTGGCCCGTATTGGTGGGTCCATTCGCCGGAGCCAGGAATGGGATCCCGGGTGGTGAAGGTGCCATCGGGAAGGGCGGTGCGACCGTGAGGGCGGGTGAGGCGGACGAGCTCGGAAGACGGGCTGGGAAGTTCTTTACGCTCTGAGCAGACAAGGCTGCCGACACAGGAGGTGAGGGGTATTTTTTTGAGGTCGGGGAGATGGATGAGGGTGATACGGGAACCGTGGAGGCCTTCGGCGGTGAATGTTTTGCGAAGGGAATTGATGAGATCGAGGTCGTCGTCGAAAGCAGTGACATTGAGTTGGCTGTTGGCGGCGAGAGCGCGGGTGAGGGAGCCATCGGTCAGTCCGACGACCACGGTGAAGCCGGGTTGGATCGGGAGATCTTTGAGGTAGGCCTCGGCGAGCGGATGGCCTTGGGCGGCGAGGGTTTGCGGCATGTAGTTCATGCCGGTGTCGAATTCATAGATGGGGCTGAATTTGGGCCCCTCTGGGGTTTCCGAGCTGATGCGGTAGGAATAGCGGGTGTGTGGCTGGAGGTTTTCGAGAACGATTTCGTGACGGAGTTTTTGGGCGGCAGATTCGACGATGGTGCCAAGCTTGCGGGTGGGTCCGTAGGCGATGATGGCTTTGCCGGGGTGGCTGGCTTCCCAAAAGAGGAGGGCTTTTCCGGGAGCGAGGAAGCGAACGGCGGGCCGGACGGAGAAGGCAACGCCCTCGGATTTTTTGGCGATGGCGGCGAGTTCTTTTTGTGAAGGAAGGGTGTCGTGGATCTTGACGAAGTCGATTCGCCCGGTGATGGGGTAGAATTCGTCTTTGTCCTTGTAGGCGCCCACGACAAAGGGCGTGGGGACCTCGGGAAGAACGACCGGGCCGGAAACGGCGCGTGAGGAAACGAGGGTGCCATTGAGGAAGAGGCGCATTTGTTTGCCGTTGTAGGTGGCGAAGAGGTGGTTCCAGTGGCCGGGTTCGAAGGGTTCGGGCGCGACGGCTTCCAGGAGGGGCCCGCCTGTTGAAAGTCGGAATGAGAAACGGGAGCCATTGTAGCCCAGGAGCCAGCCACGCTCGTGACTACCGTTGTCTTGGCTGTAACTCACGATGGAGCCCCATTTTTGGGGTTGATCGATGCGGACGCGGGTTTCGATGGCGAAGGTTTCGAGGGGCAGTTTTTTTGCCTTCTCTTCCGGGAAAAGGAGGTGCTGCTTGGCGGTAAAGACGAGGTGTCCGTCGGTGTCGAATTCCGGGGCTTCGACAGCTTCCCCCGAAGGTTTGAGGTTTTGCCCCTCGAATTTATCTTTGCTGAAGGTCCAGTGGAAAAGGGGGCTGGCGTTCGCGATCGAGATGCTGGCAAGCGTGAGAAGAAGGGATTTCATGGGAAGTCTGAAAGAGGAACGAGCTAGATTAGGCAGCTGGTGAGAGTTTGGAAACGAAGAAAAGGATGAGCTTCTTCCACCGAAAAGGGGTTGTTTCCATCGGGATCGCCCGATTCGCCTTTCCCAGGGATGATCGCCTTCACTCTTGCCACAGGGGAGGGAGGGCGGCATTTTGTCGGCCCTTCGTGGAATGGTAGCGTTTCTGGAGGTTTTTTCGAAAAAAAATACGATGAGCGAGCAAGCACGAGTCAGCATCTACGACACCACCCTACGTGATGGTACCCAAGGCGAAGGTTTTTCACTTTCTGGTTTGGACAAGATTCGAATTGCGAAGCGGCTTGATGAGTTTGGGGTTGATTACATCGAAGGTGGCTGGCCGGGCTCCAATCCGAAGGATATCGAATTTTTTAAAGCGGCGGCCAAGGAAACCTGGAATCACGCCAAGATCGCGGCTTTTGGTTCAACCCGCCGGGCGGATCTTGCGGTGGAGGACGATCCCCAGGTTCAGCTTCTCATTGATGCAGAGACGCCGGTGATCACCATTTTTGGAAAGAGCTGGGAGTTACAGGTGACCGAAGTTCTCCGCACAACAGCATTGGAGAACCAGGCAATGATCCGTGATACCTGCCGCTACCTCAAGGAAGCAGGGCGCGAAGTGGTTTACGACGCCGAGCACTTTTTTGATGGCTATAAAGACGGCCCCGAGCATGCCATGGCCACACTCAAAGCGGCGGTTGAGGGTGGTGCCGATTGGTTAGTACTTTGCGACACCAACGGAGGATGTCTTCCCTCGGAAATCTCTGAGATCAGCCAGACTGTGATCGAGAGCTTTCCGGAAGTGCCGCTTGGCATTCATACCCATAACGACTGTGAGCTTGGCGTGGCCAATGCCATCGCTTCGGTTGACGTGGGAGCGACGCAGGTTCAGGGAACGATCAATGGTTACGGCGAGCGGACGGGGAATTGCAGTCTAACCTCGGTGATTCCGATTCTCGAACTCAAGATGGGACGCAAAGCCGTGAGGGATGTCTCCAAGATGAAGGACCTGTCCTTCTTTGTAGATGACGTCTCCAATAATCCGCACTTTGCGCGGGCTGCTTTTGTGGGACGGACAGCTTTTGCCCATAAGGGCGGAATGCACGTGAATGCGGTGCAAAAATTGGCTCGAACTTATGAGCACATTCGTCCGGAAGAGGTTGGGAACCAGCAACAGATTTTGGTCAGTGAGCTCTCAGGGCAATCGAACATCCTGATGAAAGCCGAGCAGCTTGGAATTCATCTGGAGAAAGGGAGTGATGAAGCCAAAGCCATTTTGACTGAAGTCAAAGCCCTTGAGCAGGTGGGGTATTCGTTTGAAGCTGCGGGAGGATCACTTGAGTTGTTGATTCGGAGGAGTCTCGGAGAAGCAGTCCGTCCATGGAATCTACACGAATATCATTGTTCCTTCCGTCACTACAAAGATGGTCATGCTCCGGTTTGCGAAGCGACGGTGAAGCTGGATGTGGGAGATAAGCCGAATTTGACCGTATCCGAGGGGCATGGTGTGGTGAACGCTCTCGACGGAGCCCTGCGCAAGGCTCTTCAGCCCTTCTTTGCAGAATTGGATCGGGTCCAGTTGATCGATTACAAAGTGCGGATCATCGACGGAGGAGAGGCGACAGCGGCCAAGACGCGGGTGCTCATTGTTCAGACCGACGGAGAAGAGACTTGGGGCACCGTCGGTGTCTCCAGCAGTATCATTGAAGCGAGCTGGATCGCGTTGACTGATGGTCTCGATCTCTTTCTGCAAAAAAGGGACTCTTGAAAACCTGCTTGTCCTCTTGTCGGAGCCTTCCCCGGAAGCCATCCTTACGGAAGGTTCATATAATAAACACCTACGAACCGTCGGTCTCGAAAGAGGCACCCACGGTCGCTTTGGTGACCCGGTCAGGCCTAATAGGGTCTGACTAAATTTAAACACGGTTCGAAAATAAGAGGAAAATTTATCGAATGGTGGGATTTCAGAAGAAAAGAGCAGGATCGCGAGATTCTGCTCTTTTTGTGAGGCGGCTGGGTTGCTCCAGTTTCAAAATCAGCATCTTCGTTCGCAGATCGTTCAAATGAAGCGATTTAAAATGAGTGAATCCTAGACTTGTGTTGTGGGACAGATTCGACAGACTCCGTGTTCTCCCGATCGGGAGAGATAATGAGTAACACATCACAATGAGTAACACTGACAAACCAAGCATGGCTCTTTTTTGGGGCTGTTTCATTGCCCTGATCACCACGGCATTCGGCTTCATCACCCGAATGTTCCTCCTCGATGATGCCTCAATCACTTCAGATTTGCTGGGGCTAGACGATGCTGAAGTCGGCATGTTTAAAGGAATTCAAATTTGGCCTTTTGCCATCAGTATCATCCTTTTCAGCCTGATTATCGACAAGGTTGGATACAAGTTTGCGATGATTTTCGCAGCTACCTCCCAAATCATCTGGGGAATTATGGGGATTTACGGCCTTTCGGTTGCTGATACGAACCCCGAACTCGCCAAGAGCATGCTTTTTTGGGGTGGTCTGATCCTGGCACTCGGAAACGGCACTGTTGAAGCCTTTATTAATCCGGTCGTTGCCACTCTTTTCGATAAGGAGAAGACAAAGTGGTTGAATATTCTGCACGCAGGTTGGCCTGGTGGTCTCGTTATCGCAGGTGTTGCTGTGATTCTGATGGGAGGAGCTTCCTGGGAAGTCAAACTGTCCCTAATTTTCATCCCCGCAGTCATCTATCTCGTCATGCTTCTTCGTTGCCAATTCCCTGTGCAAGAACGAGTTGCGGCCGGAGTGAGCTATCGTGAGATGCTTGGAGAATTTGGATTTGGAGGCGCCGCTGTTGTCGCCATCTTGATGTTTCTTCAGTTGGACCAAGCGATTCCAGGTTATACGAAACTTTGGATGACTATTTGTGCTGCTATGGCGATTGGCCTCGGCGTCTACACGACGAGCCTTGGGCGTCCTTTGATGTTCATCTTGATTTTGCTGATGACCCCTCTGGCGACTACTGAGATCGGCACGGACGGATGGATTTCCGGTATTATGGCGAATGCAGTTTCTTTCCACGCTGGTTGGATTCTTATCTATACCTCGCTGATTATGATGGTTTTGCGATTCTATGCAGGACCGATCGTGCATCGTTTCGCACCAATTCCGCTTTTGATCCTAAGTTCTGTCTTGGCAATAGCCGGATTGTTCGCTTTGTCGGGAGCTTCAGGTGCAGTCTGGATCTTTGTTGCTGCAACTCTCTATGCCTTGGGTAAGACGTTCTTCTGGCCAACAATGCTGGGCATTGTGTCAGAGCAAACTCCCCGCGGAGGTGCCCTTACTCTTAACTCGGTTTCAGGAATCGGAATGTTAGCAGTGGGGGTTCTTGGATTCCCTTACATTGGAGCGCTGCAGGAGAAAAAAGCAGTGGCCGAAGTGGCTGCACTGGAAGAGGCCAAGAATGTCCCCGGGTTACTTACTGATGGAAATATTTCAGCCGATGCGCTGGAAGATAAGAGTATCTATTACAATGCGATCGAATACCAGAGCCTCAAGGCTGAAGCGGTTGACGCTCTCCTTGAGAATCAGGACGAGAAAACCAAAGAGGCAGTTGCCGGAGCCAAGGCAGGAAGTGCTCAAAAAGCACTCGCAAGTATGACGCGCTTCCCATTCATCATGCTCATCGCGTATGTGGCTCTATATTTCTACTTCAAGAGTAGAGGAGGCTACAAGCCGCTCGATGTGACAAGTAAAGTTCACTAGTCTTAGATCTTAGTCTTCAAAACGGCGGTCTTCGGACCGCCGTTTTTTTGTGCTCCGGCCCCTGATTTCTCCCGTGATGAATTTTGTTTGAAAACTTTTCGGAAAACTCTAGACAGGCACCCCTTCCCCGTTGCAATGAGCTGCCGCGCATGGGAATGAGCCCGTGCCATCTCCCCATGAAAATCATCCCAATGATCGGTATCATATGCAGTCTAGCTCTCTCCAGTTGCGGAGATTTTGGTTCTTCGGCCTTCAACACGAGGTCTGAGGGGATCCACACCCGAAGCATCGCCCAAATTAGTAGGTTGGTATCCAGATTCTCTCTGTTCACAAAGGTGAAACGCCCCAACGGCTTCTATCCTGCTTCTGTCTCGCGTTCAGTCGCGAAGAAAGCCGCTCGTCTTCCCAAAGACAAGCATGGTATGGCGACTTACCCTGATTCGACCCGTCAGCGGGTTGTTCTCACCACTTCCTTTTCCCACGAAGAGAATGAAGTTGGAGTGCCTTGGAGAAAGAACGCCCTCGGAACCTATCTTAAGTATGGCACTATCCGTAGTGCTGCTGCTGATTGGTCCCGATATCCCGTCGGCACCAAGTTCAAGATCAAAGGGCTTCCTCATACTTACATCGTCGATGACTACGGATCCTCTCTTGTTGGAACCAACACCATCGACATTTACCACCCCAATCTCAGCAGCATGCGCCGCTGGGGAACCCGGAAGGCCGAGATTTCCGTCATCCAGTGGGGTGACTGGGCCCGCACTCTCAAGATCCTGAGTGGCCGCAAGAAATATCCTCATACCCGCAAGATGTATTATGCGGCCAAGGCAAAGGTTGACTCCGGTCAGGTTACCAAAAACTAAGGTCGCTTTATCAAATTTATCCAAACCGGCTTTTCCGAAAGGAAAGCCGGTTTTTTGTTTGCGTGAAACCGTCCATCGTTCAGGGATAAGACATGCTGAAGCAGGAGCGCGCCGACTATGTTCTTCGACGTCTTGAGGAGTTGTATCCGGAAACGCCAATTCCTTTGGATCATACCAATCCTTTCACCCTTCTTGTTGCGGTTCTATTGTCAGCCCAGTGCACCGATGTCCGGGTCAATCTCGTGACTCCAGCTTTGTTCAAACTTGCCGACTCGGCAGAGAAGATGAGGAAGCTATCGGTCGAGAAAATTAATTCTATTGTCCGTCCCTGTGGTCTCGCTCCTCGAAAAGCGGCTTCTATCCAGGGGCTTTCTCAGATTTTGGTGGAAAAACACGGAGGAAAGGTTCCTGCCGATATGGCGGCCTTGGAAGAGCTTCCGGGGGTGGGTCACAAGACGGCTTCAGTCGTGATGGCGCAGGCATTCGAAGTGCCGGCCTTTCCAGTGGATACCCACATTCACCGTCTTGCCCAGCGGTGGAAATTAACCGATGGTCGGAATGTGCAACGCACTGAAGAAGACTTAAAGAAACTCTTCCCCCGAGAATTGTGGAACAAGCTCCACCTGCAGATCATTTTCTATGGTCGCGAGTATTGTAGTGCAAGAGGGTGCAACGGAATGGTCTGCGAGATCTGTAAAGTCTTATTCCCAAGCCGAAAGACACCCGTCCGAACCAAAAAATAAGACTTCCCACTACGCATGGGCAAAGTGCGAGAGTCATGATGTCATGATGTCAAGACTTCAATCTTTCACGGAATTCGCTGTTTTCTGGAAAAGTTCCTTTACTCAGCGGGCTCACTTTCGAGAATGAAAGCCAGCTTCATCCTCAACCGACCTCAAACACACACCATGACTCAGATCTCCAAGTTCCGTACCGCCAAAGGGTGGCTCGTAGGTTCCGCTTTCACCCTTCTTGCCGCCGCTCCTGCGCTTGCTCAGGAGGGTGCCCAAAAAGACAAAAGTGCCCTTGATAGCTATCTGCTCGATGGTGGTCCGCTCACCATCTTTATTGTTGCTGTCGGTCTCCTTTCTCTCATTAGTTTGACGGTTTTCAACTTCATGAACCTCACCAAGGCGAAGTTTGCTCCCGATGACTTGAAGGCAGCGCTTCTCGATCACATGACTAATTGCCGTGTGCGCTCCGCGATCGAGCTTTCAGCCTCCCATCCTTCCTACCTTGGTCGTATGATGGCCTACTCTCTTCCCAACATCGACGCCACCCGCCCGGAGGATCTTGGACGCGACCACGTTGAGGACGCTATTGCTGATTTCTCCATCAACGAAACCCGCAAGCAGATGACTTTCATCACCTTGCTTTCCCTCGTTGCACAAGCCGCTCCCATGCTCGGTCTCTTTGGAACCGTCTTCGGTATGATCGGGGCATTCTCGACTTTGGGTGAAAATGCCGGAGCCGATCCCCAGGATCTCGCGGCCGATATCTCGGTTGCCCTTTTGACCACTATGTGGGGCCTGATCGTTGCCATCCTTTCTCTCTTCGCCTACTTCTTCTTTAAGAACCGCTTCAACGCCTTGGTCGCTGATTGTCATGGCACTGCGGAGAATTTGATCAATGCATCCATCCAGACTGTGAATGCGGATGCACATCTTGCTAAGATTCCCGAGGGGATTGCCGTTTAACCCGCCAGAGGGGAGGGAATGACTCCTTCCCCCTCGTTGAACTTCACCACCTCAAAATCCAATGGCTTCAAACAGACTCCGCGCAGTCAACAAGAACCAGGGCGAACCAGCCGAGATGGACATGTCACCAATGATCGACATGGTCTTTCTGTTGCTTCTCTTCTTCCTCGTTGTTTCTAACCCGAAAACAATCAAAATTGATCCGAGGGTCCAACCACCGGTTGCTGCCAATGGACAAGCCGCGAAATCGCTCCACGGTAAGATCGTGATCAATATCCGAGATGATGGAGCTCTCCTTGCCGAAGATCTCAAAACGATATTTGACGGTGTTGAAGATCTCAAGGACTACCTGGAAAAGGAGAAGGACAAAGTGAAGGCCAAGGGAAAAACTCCCGTGCTTCACATCCGTGGAGACAAGCGAGCTAACTTCAAGTTTTGCCAGCGCGTCATCAAAGCAGGGGCAGCAGCAGGGATTGATTCTCTTGCCTACGGTGCCTACAACAAAGCTCCTCCCAGATCTGCAAAGTAAACGTAGAAAATTGATATGTCGCGCCACAAAAAAATGCAGCCTCCCGAGGAAGATGAACCAGCGTTGAATATCTCCTCGTTGATTGACGTTTGTTTTCTTCTCTTGATCTACTTTATCGTCACAACCCAGATTGTTCGAAAGGAACAGGAACTCAGCACTTCGCTCCCCTCGGTCGCTCCCTCTGAAACTCCGCCGGAACTCGCTCCAATGCTGATCCTCTTGGAGGCAAACGGAAACATTTCCATCAAGGGTGAAAGTGGTGTGGTCGAACTCATTGAATCAAATTCCGATGCCCGTGTGCTCACGAATCTTTCCCAGCGTCTTGATCTGCACAAAAGTGTTGCTGATACCTCCAGTAGCACGGCTTTGGTGCAAATTCGGGTGGACGGTGATGCCGTGCAACAGCGGGTGATCGATGTTCTCAACGCTCTTGCTGGAGCGGAGATTACCGAGATTACTTTCACTGACCTTTTGGACCCTGACGCCAACTAATGGCCTCTCGGTTTCATCCGAATTAACCTAAGGAATACCTTGCGGACATCGTTCCAACTCTTGCCGGAAGGCTGAAGAGCTGCCCAGGCTCTCAGCCTTTCTTTTTCCCAAAAAATACTCACGCCACCACACGAACCATGAACTCCATCCAATCGATCCGCCGAACCTTCGGGGTCGTCCTGCTCGCTCTCTGCGGCTTCTGCGCTCCGCTGCAAGGACAGGCCCTTGCCAACATGCATAAAGAGTCCCTTGATGCCATGAAGACCGGCAAGTGGGCTGAAGCCCAAGCCGTTCTCGTCAAAGCCACCAACACTTACGACGCCCGTGCTCTCCAACTCTTCGGGCCCCGCTTTGGTTGGTTCTGGTATCACCGCGGCTACTGCGAAATCAAACTGAACATGTTTGATGACGCGATGAAGTCGTTCGAGAAGTGCTACGCCAAATACAAGAACGTGAAGCCGAAGCCAAATCAGGCTCCGAGTAACAACATGTATAATAAGAAGGCCCTCCTCATGTGGGGACACGCCGCCAAGGGTGCGGAAGAGTGGGGCACTTCCATCCGGATGTATAAAAAGTTTCTGGAGGAGCGTGATGAAAGCCGTGATCGCTACGAAAAAGGCGTGTTCTACATCAACATGGCCATCAACCACTACAAGCTGGATAAGGTCACGGAGGGCAGCAAATATCTTGAAACAGCGATCACCGGAAAGGTTGTCTTTCCAACCCCAAACAAAGGCATCATGGCTGCCTTCAATGTCATGGTTGAGTCTGTCATTAGGAAGAAAGATGAGCAGGCTCTCCTCGACTTCCTCGCCAAGAACCGGGCACACATCAAGCTGGAGCCGTTTGAGGCCCACGAATTTTCTGCTCTCTTCATGAAGCTAGCCCAAGATGCTCGCTCTGCGGAGATGATTAGGTCAACCTTTGAGCTCTACGCCTTGGTCCCCAGTACCGTGGCTGCCATCGATTCGATTAAAGCACGTCTTGCCATGGTGGGCACCCACGCTCGAACCATCCGTGATGGCTCCATGATCGTGAAAAAGGATGACTTGAACGGGAGCCTTACCGATCTTGAAAAAGCAAACTCATCGGGGAAAGTGAATGAGGTCTATGCGTATCTCAACACTGCCGTTCTCCATGAAGAGGATGGAAACATCCGTGGTGCCTTTGCTGTCTATGAGCAGCTTGAGCTTTACTATCCCAAGGCGAAGATCTTCCGTGATGGCAAGGTGGTCGCCGCTCGCGAGAACAATCTCTACAACCTCGTCCGGACTTCCGCCGTCATCGGCGAGGTACTCATCACTGAGCATTATGGATCGATCTTCTTGAAAGATTTCCCTGAGAGCTCGCACGTCAAGGAAGTCCGCCGGATGATGCTCACCAGCCTCTTTTTCAACGGCGAGTATGAAAAGTGTATCGAAGTTGCGGAACTCATGCTTCCGAGGCTCAGCAAGCCATCGACACAGCATGAAGTGTGTCTCTTCGTTCTTGGTGGCAGCAAACACTACCTCGGTGCTTTTCTCGAAGCTCAGCCTATTCTCAACGAGTATATTGATACCTACAAGAAGAGCAAAGATTCCGACAAGCTCCGCGTTCAGGCTGCGTCCTACTTCCATGCGGCAAACTACTCGCGCCTGCAGGAATGGACAAAATCCGCTGGTTTGCTCGATGCGTTCCTTAAGGAATACCCCGAGCCAAAATCAAATCTCTATTACCCGTTCGCTCTCTTCGACCGTGCGAACTGCTTCTACGCAGAGAACCAATATGAAGAAGCGCTTGCATACACCACCCGGGTTGAGACCGAGTTTCCCGGTGTTTCAGTGATGGAACAAAATCTCGCTCTGAAAGGGAACGTTCTCGAAGGAGTAAAGAAGCCCGAAGAAGCCGAACAGTATTACCTGAAGGCCCTCGCGCTCTCAGAGAAGAAGAACAACGACCTCGTTTCCGGCGAGTGCCTCTTTTATCTGACCGCTCTCATTGGTAAGGAAAAAATTGGTAAGGAGGAGAACCCCCGGGTTGCCGAAGCAGTTCCCTACTATAACAAGTTCTGGGAGGAATATGGTGATGACTCGCCCTTTAAGGCGAAAGTTGCAGTCGCCGGGATTCCGGGAATGCGTAAGGTTGGAAAGATTGACGAAGCTCTTGAGCGCCTTCAGGGAGTTATTTCGGAGATCGCCAAAATCCCCGGAACTCCAGGACTTGAGGAATCCATCGGTTCCTATACCGACGAATATCTGAAGGAGAAAAATCCAGAGGAGCTCAAGGAACATTACTACAATTTCCCGGGAATCGATTCCCGTGACATGGCGACCCGTGCTTTGCTTCGAATCGCGATCATCGATGTCTTCGAAGGTGTTCTCGCCAGCGCTGGCAAAGAAAATAATGAAGACATAGCGCGTGACGCTCAGGCTATGATTAACGTTCTCTTCAAGGAGCTTCGCGATGACTTTAACCCCAAGGATCTCTCGAACTTTATTCTTGTGAAAGTTGGAAACTTCATCCGTAAAAACACCAGTCAGCCTCAAGCCGCCCGCGTTTACTATGAGGAAGCTCTCAACCGTAAAAACGACCAGTCGCACAAGTTTGCTGCCATTTTTGGGCTCGCCGATGTGAGTGCTCAAGGAAGCTCCAAAGCTCAAAAAACCGAGGCCATCAAATTACTCAAGCGGGTGATTGATGACTCCGACGACAATTCGGAGAGGGAAGAAGCCCAGTATTTAACCGCTTCAATCCATGCCGATAATGGTGACTACGACAAGGCCATTGAGGCAGCCAAGGAATATATCAACAACAAATCCTTCCGCCAATATAGCGTTCCTGCACGAATGCTTCTCGGTGCGGCTCATGACAAGTCCGGTCGCGCAGATGATGCTCTTATCGCCTATCAACAGGTCTGGAGCTCAAGCATGGGTGCGATCCGCTACTCTGCTCCGGCAATGAAACGTTGGATGGAAATTCTTTGGAAACGCAGTGGCAGCAACAAGAGTGGCCTGAGTGATCGCCAATATGCCTACGAAAAAGGGTATATGTATATCAAGCTGACCACTCTTGCTGTGAAGAAAGCAACTCCCAATGAGCGAGCATTGTACGCCTTAGTTGCTGATCTGGTGCAGATCTACGAAGCGAACTCGGAAACCGAACCTGTCCTTGAAGAGGAAGAGAACTAGAAGAAGAGAAACGAACCCAAACTGAACCAACAGACATGAAAAAAATTCTCACCACTGCCCTCTTCGTGGCCGCTTCTCTCAGTAGACTCTCTGCGATCGAGCCCCGAATTCTCATCGTCACTGACAAGGATACCTTTGCCGGTTACATGGCTGCTGCTGATAAAACCGCCTTTCTTTGGCGGGAAAACGAAGAGTCGACTTTGACCCGAAAGCAGAGCCAAAAAACCTGCACGGTCTACTTTATCCAGCCTCCCGAATTTACCGAGGCCATGGAACTTTATAAGAGTCGCAATTATAAGGATGCCGCCGAAAAATTTGCCTTGTGTGTCGAATCATACAGCAAGGTGAAGGAGGTCCCCGGAAATCCTTCTACGCTGGCCGGTTTCTACCAAATGGAATGTGCCCGTCGTCTTGAGGATCTTGAAACTCTCGCAGGGCTCTTTGCGAAATTTGATCCAGAAAACCTCCTTCAGGAATTCCATAAGGTTCAATACGAGATGTATGGAGTCATTTGGGATGCAGTTCGCACCGCAAGCTGGAGTCGACTTGACACCATTTGTCGTGATGAGAAGTGGCGGAATCGTAAGCTTCCTGGAAGTCTACGGGCCCAGATCGCCTACTGCCACGGACTTGCCCTGGAAGGTGGAAACCAACCGATCAAGGCGCTCAATGCTTACAATAATGCCTTTGTTGCCGACTTCTCTGCGTCAGAGGAATTGACCCGCAAATCGGCTGTCAATTGTCTCCGCATCCTCTTGGATCATGAGGATGTGAAGACCACAATGGGTCTTTATACGACCGAGGACTACCGCGATGACTCCAACGGAGCCATGTTGATCAAGGAGGGAACGGCTATTCTTAAGCTTTGGGACAAGGTCCTGGGGGCCGGGAAAAAAGTTCCGGCCAAATACAAGGAGTTCCTCAAGTTTCCACCTAAAGGGAACTAAGAGCGATTCTTGAAAATCTCAAACGACGATCCTGAAAAGGATCGTCGTTTTCTTTTCGACTGAGAGGTTGAAGTCGGGAGGTGAGCCTACTTCAGTAAGTGATGTCCTCGATGGAGAGTTTCTCACACCGCTTGGCACAGACGACGATCAAGGTGGGAAAGGTCGATGGCCAGTGCGCCGAGAATGACCAATAGTCCAATTCACTGTGCGGATATTTCTGCACAAACATTGACGAGCCCAACCTAAGTTCCTAACGCCGATTGAAAGGCACCTAGGTTCTCGACCGGGTCGTTGCCGTCGAAGATTGCCGAACCGGAGACGACGAAGTTGGGCTTCATCCTGGCGATTTGGGCAATGGTGTCTTTTTTGACGGCACCATCGACGCAGATAAGGAGGTCGGGCTTCCAGGAGCGGAGAATTTCAATCTTGGCCGGGAGGTCGTCGAGGAAGGAGGCCTTCCCGGTGTCAGGGCCGACGCCAAGGACGAGGACGTAGTCGATCTGATCGAGGTAAGGCTGGATGGTGTCGACGGAGGTTGCGGGGTTGAGGGAGACACCTCGGACGATCTCGTCGTTTTTGGAAATGAGGGATAGAGTTGCGCCGATGTCGGCAGTGTATTCGACGGAGAAAGAGATGAGATCGGCACCGGCTTTCGCGAAGGAAGCGATGTGTTTTTCGGGCTGATCGATGAGGAGGTGAACGTCCTTGAGGAGGTCTGTTTTGAGGCCTGCGACAAAGGGCGAGCCGACAGTGATGTTGGACCAGATGTTGCCATCCATGACATCGAAGTGCAGTAGGTTGACGCCGTTTTGTGAGAGGGTTTGTAAAGCGGAATTTTGGTCGCCGATGTCGGCACTCAGGGTGGCGACGGAGAGTTGCGGGCGGCTGCGGATGAGGTCGATTTTTGCTGCGCGGGTCATGAGAGTGGAGGGAGATTGGATCGACCCTTTTCAGGGTTTGATCATTTGAGAGGTTGTGATTCTAGGGTGTAGCCCTGGGCTGCCTTAGGTCGCCTCGGTGGGGCCTTGTGGAGAGTGCTTCTAAAGTCAGCACCTAGCCATTTTGGGCTGAGGAAAAGACGGCGAACTCCCCGGAGTTCGCCGTCTGAATAATTTACGTGAAGCGGATTAAGCTTCGTTGCTGAGGGTATTGAAGAGATCGAATCCTTCGGCAGCGGTGGCTCCGTTGTGGACGACTTCTTTGACGGCCTTCATCATCGCGAGAGGAGCCTCGGACTGGAAGACGTTGCGGCCCATGTCGACTCCGGAAGCGCCGCACTGGATGGCGTTGTAGCAGAGTTCGAGTGCCTCGAGCTCGGGGAGTTTTTTCCCCCCGGCAATGACGACGGGGACGGGGCAGGCGGCGACGACGTTTTCGAAGCCTTCGGTGTAGTAGGTCTTGACGATGCTGGCTCCGTTCTCGGCACAGACGCGGGAGGCGAGGCCGAAGTAGCGGGAGTCGCGAGTCATGTTCTTACCGACTGCGGTCACGCCCATGACGGGGATGCTGTATTTGTTTCCGATGTCAACGAGGCGGCTAAAGTTTGCCACGGTAGAGGCTTCGGTATCAGCATCGCCGATAGCGAGCATGGCGGCCATTGCGGAAACGTTCATGCTGATGGCGTCTTGCTCGGAGATGAGAACGTTGTGGTTCATCTCGGTGAGAATGGTGGTGCCGGAATCGGTGCGGAGACAGATGGGCTTGGTGTTGTCTGCTGGGATGCTGGTGCGAATCATGCCGCGGCAGCCCATGAGGCAGTCAGCTTCTTCGGCAAGAGGGGCGATGTTGAGGTCGATGCGCTCGAGACCGGAAGTGGGTCCCATGAGGAAGCCGTGGTCGAATGCCAGCATGACGGTGCGTCCGGACTGGCGGTTGAAGATGCGGGACATGCGGTTTTTGATGCCCCAGGACATACTGTTCATTCCCTTAAGGTAGAATGAAGAGGTGTCGGCGGGTGTGTTGAGACCGAAGTTGTCTCCGTCTCTGATGTCGTCTAGGTCAGCCATGGTTTTAGTTGGTTGGTTGGTTGTTTTGGAAAGTAGCCGGAAGCTCCTGCTTTCGGTTGGTTGAGAGGTTGCGGGAAGATTCGAAAGCGCGAGCTTTCGGCTATGGACGGGCTTCGAGTTTGTCGATGAGGTAGTTGACGGCGCGTTCGACGAAGGCGTCATCCTGGGCGTTGTTGTCCATGGATTCGACTTCGATAGTGTCGGGGAGTTCTTGTTGCAGGGACTCCCAGTAGGCGGCGTCGAGCCCGGGGTTGTAGAGTTCGCCACCCTCGGCGGAGTAGCTGGAGACGCCCTTGAGGGGCATGAGGAAAAGGGTGTCCTTGGTGGAGTGGGCGAGTTTTTTTCCGATGACTTTGGCAACGCGGGCTTGTTCCTCGGTATTGAGGCGGGGGACGAAGACGTAGGGCGAGTGCCAGGTGATTTGGTGATCTTCGTATCCGGCAGGGACTTTGTTGGGCTCGTTGACGAGGATGCCGAGGTGCTCGGAACCGCCGGGGACGATGACCTGGGGGAGGCCGAGTTTTCCGGCGACGGTGAGTCGGTCGGGGCCGCCAGCGCGGAGGACACCCCAGACGCCATCGGCGATTTCGCCAAGGCCGTAGTCGAAGACGGCATTGATGATGCCTTCTTTCATCATTTGCTCCATGGCATCACCACCGGCGCCGATGGCGTGGAAGGTGATGACTTCGTAGCCCGCTTTTTCAAAGAGATCGATGGCATGCATCGCGCCCTGGGTGAGGACGCCGAGATTGGACATACCGATGACACCCTTGGCGGTGGACTTGGTGATGCACTGCTCGGATTGTGCCATGCCCCAAGCGGCGGCGGCGGCGTTGGCGAGAATTTTGCGGGAGAAAACGTTGAGGCCGAGGATGTCGGAGACAGCGAACATCATGGTGATGTCTTTAATCCCGACGAAAGGGGAGGTGTCGCCGGAGGCAGCGGTGGAAAGCATGACTTTCGGGAATCCGTAGGGGAGGGCTTGCAGAATGGGGGCGCAGGTCGAGGTGCCCTGGGTGCCACCAAGGGTGACGACGGCGTCGATCTTTCCGGCCTCTTGACGTTCCACAAGGAGCTTGGTGGCTCCGGAGACGATGAAGGGGTTGGATTGCTCGCGGCTGGGCTTGACGAGGAGTTCGTCGAGATTGCCGCCGCCTGCGGAAATGACTTCCTGTTTTGAAATGTCAGCTTTGATATCTGAGTCACCGACGAGGGAAAGGTCGATCAGGAGAGCCTTGCCGCCGAGGGTTTCGATCTCGGAGCGCATGAAGTCGGCCTCGGCAGCTTTCGTATCGAGGGTGGCGAGAATGGCGACGGTTTTCATCACGAGGAGAGATACATGATGAAAAGGGAATCGTCTTGAAGAAAATGAGGTGTTTTTTGAATGAAATCGTCAGGTTCCGGCTCGCGGACGAACTGTGGATCCCGAGATTTAGGGGGCTGAATTTCCATGGGAATGATGGTGAGCATCGATTAATCGGAGCCTCGGACGCCGGAGGCGGCTAGAGCGTCGAGATGAGGCGGGAGGAGATCTTGGTGAAGTCCAGCGGGGCCGACGTTGGGGTAAGAAAGCCAAGGGCTGTGATGGAGAGGAAGAGTAGGAGGGATTTCATTGCGAGCGTTTTGGAATGATAGCTTTGGCTCTTCGGTCTCCGATGATGAAGTGGCCGAGTGGATTTTTGGTCTTCGGGGAGGAAATTTGCCAGACCGCTCCGGGGCGGGTCTGTTGGGATTTGTTTCCCCCCGGAGGGATGAGTCCGTATGATGTCCGTTTGCCCTCGAGGGTCATCCAGAAAAGTTCGACGGCCTGGTCGGAACGATTGAGGAAGGTGAGGGTGAAGGGGTTTCCATCAGGTTTGGAGGGAGGGGTGGCGGTATTGTTTGAGGAATGCCACTTGAGGGACGGAAGAGCGGCCAGAGAGGGACGCTTGAGGGGAGCGAAGTTTTTTGGGGCAAGAGCTCGGAGCTCATTGAGTTTTTCCCTGTGTTCTTTTTTCCCGGCGAGGTTGGTCCACTCAAAGGGATCGTCTTGGATCTGGTAAAGTTCTTCGTCGCCATTTGCGTAGTGGATGTAGCGCCAGTCTTTTGTGCTGAGGCCGAAACTGCCGGGCTTACTGAGATGAGTGATGGAGGAGTGAGGCCAGGAGGATTTGTGGTTCTTTAGGAGGGGGGCAAGAGAGGGGGCGTGGTTGTCGTTTTTGTGAGGGATGCCGGTCAGTTGGGTGAGAGTGGGGAAGAGGCTGAGGAGATTGACCGGTTGGTCACAGATGGTGCCGGGCTTGGTGCCGGCGGGGAGTCCTGGAGCGCAGTTTTTTGGGATCCGGATCATGAGGGGCACGCGAGTGACGGCGCGCCAGGCGGTGAATTTTTGCCAGTGTTGTTTCTCGCCGAGGTGCCAGCCGTGGTCACTCCAAAGGACGACGATGGTATTGTCGGCATTGGGTCCATTCTCGAGGGCATCGAGAACGCGGCCAAGCATGGTGTCGGCAAAATGGATGGAGGCAAGGTAGCCCTGAATGGCTTGCTTCCATTGACCTTCATTACGAATGTGAGCGAAGTAGCGGTTCGGACCGGTCTTTTTACCGGCGGCGGGAAGGTCGTCGAGATCGTCTTCGCGGTAGCCGGGAGGGAGTTGGATTTTTTCGAGAGGGAAGGGTTCGAAGTATTTTTTTGGAACGAACCACGGCTCGTGAGGTCGGTAGAATCCGCAGGCGAGAAAGAGGGGGGTTTCTTGTTTGATGGAGAGTTGTTGGGAAACCCATTCCGCGACTTTGGCATCACCGCCAAATTCTTCATCAGTGGCATCGAGAGGGCCCCAGTCGGTTTCGACGTATTGCCACGGGCCACCGCGGGTGAGGGAAAGGGGGCGTTTTTTTGGGTAAAGGGTGAAGGGAAAGGGGTCTTCCGATTCCTTTTTCGGGAAGTATTCGTCCCACGATTTTGCGTCGATGAAGTAGTGAAGCATTTTTCCGGAGCCGCTGGCGCGATAGCCATGGTCGCGAAAATGCTGGGGGATAATTTTTGCGTTGGGGAGGATCTCGCGCATCTTTTGTCCGTTGTCGTAGAGTCCGGAGCGATGAGGCGAGAGCCCGGACATGATGGCGGTGCGGGAGGGATTGCACGCAGCACCCGGGCAATGGGCATTTGTGAAAAGGACCCCGCTGGCAGCGAGTCGATCAAGGTTGGGGGTGATCGTTTGGGGGTGCCCGCCTAGGCAGCCGATCCAGTCGTTGAGATCATCAAGGGCGATAAAGAGGATGTTGGGCGGGGATGCCTGGGCTGCGAGCAGTGGGGATGAACTTTGGAAGAAGAAGGTAATCAGGAGACTCAGGATCCGGAATTTTGATCCGAGGTGATTTTTCATCGTGAGGCTACTTGATTGAGATTTTGAGAGATTTCAGTGGGACGCTGAGATTGAAGCCTTGTTCGTAATCTCCGACGAGGCCGCCGTTGTCTTGGCCGATCTCGAAGGTGTCGATGGGGTGTTCGGCGAGGAGGGCATTGCCTTCTTTAAGGGTGAGGCGTTTGTTGTCGGAGCGGAGAATGATGCCTTTTTTTGTGACGCGGGCTTCGAAGGAGCCAGTGGCGTCTTTAGGAAGAGGAGCAGTGGCGGTGATGGATTTCCCGCCTTTACGGACGGTGAAAGCAAGGTTGCCATCTTTGAGATAGAGGGACCATCCATGACTGGAGCCGCCTTGGGCTACGATGACCCCGGTGGCGGGAAGCTTTTCAATGGTAGCGGAGACGGTGAAGGGGCGCTTGGCGATGTTGGGTGAGGTTTCGCTGGTAAAGGGATCTCCCGGCTTGAGATTGAATTCCTTTTTGGGAGAAGCTTTGACCTTCTTATTTTTATTCCAGGAACCGAAGGGGACGATGCCGCGCTCCTTGGCCCAGGTTTCATATTGGGCGGTCATGGTTTTGACACGGTCAGGGTTCTTGTCGGCAAGGTTGTTCATTTCGGTGCGGTCGGCGGGGATGTTGTAGAGTTCCCATTTTCCTTTGACGCTTTTGGCGACGAGTTTCCATTTACCATCGCGCACGGCGCGGTTGCCTTCGTGCTCGAAGAAGATGGGTTTGCCGCGCTTGATGGGGCTTCCTTTGAGAGCGGGAACGAGAGAAGTGCCTTCTATAGGGATTTTCGTGCTTGGATAGGTCGCTTTTCCCAGGTCGATGCAGGTGGCCATGAGGTCGATGAGGTGAGTCGGGTCTTTTGCCCAGGTATTCTTGCCGGCGATTCCCTTTGGCCAGTGGGCGATGAGGGGGGTGGAGATGCCCCCTTCATGGACCCAGTGCTTGTATTCGCGGAAGGGGGTATTGGAGACGTTGGCCCAGTTTTGTCCGTAGCCGACTTCGGTCTCAGGTGGCCCGGGCATGACGCCATCACCTCGACGAAGCGGGTAGCCATCGCGTGACTGAAGTGGGACCATGTTGGTTTGGAGCTCGTCCTTACCCATGGGCTTGAGAGTCGGTTTGGCGGGGCGTTCAAGAGGGCCGACGAGTTTGCCGCGGCCGAAGCCTTCGGCACAGCCTCCGTTGTCCTGAAGGTAGAGGATGAGAGTGTTGTCGAGTTGCTTGTGATCTTTGAGGGCTTGCACGATGCGTCCAATGCCTTGGTCCATGTTATCGACCATGGCGGCGTAGACTTCCATGCAGGCGGATTCCCATTCCTTGAGTTCGACCTTTGACCAATCGCCGATAGGGCCGGGGATCTCCCACTTGGGATCGATGAGGCCAAGCTGTTTCATTTTTTTGAGGCGGGCTTGGTAGGTAGGGTCGTAGCCGTCGTCATACTTGCCTTCGTATTTGGCGATGTCCTCGGGAAGGGCCTGCATGGGCCAGTGGGCGGCGGTGTAGGCGACGTAGTGGAAGAAAGGTTTGTCAGGGTAATCCTCGAAGTGGGACTTGAGGTAGTTGACGGTGTTATCGGAGATGGCGTCAGTGTAATACCAGGTGCCCTTCGGTTTGTATCCGGGGTCGTTCTCGGGAGTGATTTGGGTATTGCCGCGGGTGAGGGAATTTGGATCAAAGAAGGAACCGGCGCCGTGGATGGTGCCGAAGAATTTGTCGAAACCACGCTGGCGGGGCCAGTTGCCTTTTGGGTCGGCGGCTTTGACCTTGGGTGTGACGTGCCATTTTCCGGACATGTAGGTGCGGTAGCCGGCGGGTTTGAGGGCTTCGGCAATGGTGAGGCATTCTTTGTTCAGGAATCCCTGGTATTGGGGGATGCCGTAGTTGCTTGTCATGTGGCCAATGCCAGCCTGGTGGGCGTAGAGGCCGGTGAGGAGGGTAGCGCGGGTAGGGCAGCAGCGGGCCGTGTTGTAAAATTGAGTGAAACGCATTCCGTTGGCTGCGAGGGCATCAAGATTGGGCGTTTTGATCTCACCTCCGTAGCAGCCGATATCGGAGTAGCCCATGTCATCGGCCATGATGATAATGATATTGGGGCGGGTTTCTGCTCCAAAGCCTGAAGCAAGAAGGACGAGTGAAAGGAAGAGGCGATGAATCATGATGGGAATCTACGTTTCAGGAGGAGGGCATTTCTCATGGAATCGGACAATAAAAAATGCCACCGGAGATGTCTCTGATGGCATGGCTTGGACTGTGTGAATGTTTGAGAGAACTAGCGACGGCGGAAGAAGAAGAAGCCAGTGCTGATCAGTCCCATCAGGATCGATGAGGGTTCGGGGACAGTATTGGTCATGGTCCAGCTGGTTACAATGCTCCCCAGGCGATATCGAAGGGTTCCGATGTCATCAATTAGGGAGCCGGAGGGAGCGGCGGAGATTGGAGTGAGGGGATTTGAATCGATGTTTTCGGCGTAGCAAACTCCAGCCCAGGTGAAGGAGTGATGCCATCGAAGCAAATAGAGGTTACACTGGATTCAGGTGTTTGAAGGATAGGAGTGCCGATAGTCATGGTGACTTCATTGTTTTGAGTTGCGTTGGAGCTGATGAAAACGACCGCTTCCTGCGGGGCTTGTGCTCATTCCTCCCGCGCCACCGTTGGTGAGGCCTGAGAGGGTAAGGGGCCCGGGTGGTTTGTTGAAGGTGAATTAGGATCGGAGACTTAGCCTTCGAAGGTGAGGCCTCGGAATTCGTTGGCGGCTGCAGTGACGGCGCGTTCGATGGGGAGGCGCTCGGTGGAGGATCCGGTCCAGAAGCCGTGGCCGCTGGTGTGGTTGAGCATGTATTGAGCGTCAGAGGGGGTTTCCATGGCGGCGCCGTGGGCGACGAGGAGAGTGTTGGGGCTGAGCTCGCGGCATTTTTGATAAACCTTCTCGGTTTGGACGGCGGTTTCCTCGATAGTCATGCCGTTGTCGTATCCCTTGATTCCGCCTTTGGTGGTGCCTGCGTGGTAGCAGAAGATGTGGGGCTTGGCTTGCTCGCAGATGGCGTAGGAATCTTCTTCGGTGAAGGCGAGGCCGACGGAGACCATGTTCATTTCCTCTTTGGCGAGGATGAGCATGTCGATCTCGTTCTGTAGGGTGATGCCGGCGGAGGTCAAGACCTTGAAAATCTCGGAATCGTGGTCGATGTAAGAGATGGAGGGGCCGATGTTGGAGACAGACTGGACACCCATGTCGAGGCATTGCTGGAGGACCATGCGCATGTCCTTTAGGGGATCGTTTGCATTGAGGCAGGCGCAGACGAAGGCTTTGCCGTCGAGAGCGGGCATGATGTCCTCGCGGGTGTAGTCGAGGGTCTGTTTGTTAGAGTCGAGGATGGGCCACATCATGGACATGGTGCCCATTCCATTGGAGCGAAGACGGGCTCCAGAGAAGGTGTTGATGCAATCAGTGCCGCCTTTTTCAAGGAGCTTGGCGACGAGGCCGGATCCCGCGGAGGAGATCATGATGGGGATGCGTGCATCGACTTTGGCCTTGAGGTTGGCGAGGATCTGTTCGGTGGTGAGGCGTTTTGTGATCATGAGTTTAGGAATTGATTGATGTGTTGGTTGAGAGGTTTTTGATAAGCTGCCGGCTCGTGGTAGCGTGCTGGAAGGGGGACAAGTTGGGAGTTTGGAAGGGCGTTGGCAATTGCGGATGCAACGGATTCGAGATGGAGGTCATCGCGCGGGCTGGACATGACGAGGAGTCACAAGTGAAGCGAGAATGCGATAACGGTCCGCGGAGGGAAGTTCTTCCATGTCGAAAGTCATCGGGATGATTGTGTCGTGATTTGAAAAGGCGGCAACTGAGATTTGTCAATTTACAAACAAAATTCAGCGGGTTGACGCCCAAGAAGGATCTGCTAACGTGTCAAAAGTGTTAAGGCAGTTGTCAGCGTCTTTTTTTCTTGTGGTCATGATGTTGCTCATTGGCCTACAGCTGCCTGCATTGGGTTATTGTGCTGGCGAAGGGACGTTTTTTGTAGGGCAGCACATGATTGAATCTGATTGTCAGGATCAATGCTGGCATGACTCCCCTCCGGTGGAAATTCCATGTGATGAGGAACACGAATTTGTGACAATTGATGCGGGGGGCTTTCAATGGAACCCGTTGATTCAAACGGCCCCGCCGGTGATGCTTGTTCCGGAAGATTTTTCGTGGATTTCCTTATCCTTCGTTTTTGAGAAGCAGGAGCCCCTCGCAATCGTCTGCATTGTCGAACCGCCTCCGCCTGATTTGCCGATTTTTCGGCGTGATGCGGCCCTGAGGCTCTGATGTCTCACATGTGCTCGGCGGAAATTCTCGCTTTGAGCTTCGTCCCGACGTGACCGAACAGCGGTCCCGTTTTGTTTTTATGAACCCCGGCCATTTCGAGCCATGAAACGAACATTTTTATTTTTCCCCATTATTCTTTGGTCCTGTGCAGAAGACGCTGTGACTCAACTTCCCATTGTGAAAGTCAGAGCCCCGCTAGAAGCGGCAACGGCTTTATCATCAAGCATTCCAACTTCTCCGGAATCGCTGGAGGTGTCTTTGGAGACTTTGCCCGATCAAGTTCGGCAGAGTAATCTGAGCCTTGCCGCCGCGAGGCGTCTGGTTGCCGAGGCGAGGGGAAAGTTGAAACGCTCGGGAGTTGCCAGTAATCCCGAGTTGGAGGTGGGGTTTGAGACCAATCCCCGTTTCCACGACTTTATGTTGACGGTTGGGATTTCAAAAAAATATCCCCGCACCAACAGACTTCTTATTGAGAAGAAAGTCTCGAAAATCCTCATCCAAGCGGCGCAAGCCGAGATTCGTGATGCCGAGCGGCTTTTGGTGGGGCAGGCGCGTTCATCTTTGGTGGAGGTGCTTGCGCTTCGTCAAAAGCGGACGCTTTTGGTGGCGCAGGAAGCCAATGCGCGTGAATTGACAAAATTTACCGAGGAGGCGGCCGCAAAAGGGGAAGCGTCGCCGCTTGATGCGGGGATTGCTTTGCTCGAGGCGATCAAGCTGAGCAATCAGGCGAGGAAAATTGAGATCAAGGAGACTCTTGCGATCACGAAACTGAAACCACTGTTTGGAATGAAGCCGAAGGGGGACCTCACCGTGGTGGGTGCTTTGCCGGAGCCAGAGATGCCCATGATGAATGTGACCAGCTATCGTCGTCCTGATTTAGAAGCGGCACGACTGAGGGCGGAAAGTGCAACCACAGCGGCGGATCTGGCACGGTCGAAACGGCTGGACGACATTGAGACGGGGATTTTTGCGGGTGTCGGACGTGAACGTGATAAGCCGGAAGGGTTTGAGCCCGAGCAAATTTTGGGAGTTCGATTTAAGATTCCTCTGGGAGAAAATCTGTCCGCGATTGGAGAAACCATCGAAGCCGAGGCCAGGGCTGAGCGATTGGCGATCGGAACGATGGCTTTGGAAAGGGTGATCAATGCCGAGGCACACGCGGCACACGCGGAGATGAAGGAGTGGCAGATCCTCGCAGGACAAATCAAATCTCGCCTGATCCCGCTGGCTAATACCCACATTGAAAAAACGAAAGAAGCCAGGGCCAAGGGGCAGGTGGCTCTTCGTGATGTTCTTCTCGCCAAGGAGCAAAAGCTCGGCCTCGAAACCTCTTACTTAGAAGCGGTTCGTGACTTCCATCTTGCCTACGTCAATTACCTCACTGCGACTGCCCAATGAAAATTCCAATCTTACTTTTGATTTCTCTTCTGCCCGTGATTGGAGAGGAAGACCGCGTGAATCTTAACGAGACTTCGATGAAGAATCTCGGGATTGAAACGTTTGCCGCAAGCGAAATGACCTTTGAGAGCACCTTCTTCGCGATCGGTTCACTTCGTGAGATTCCCAGCAGTCATAGTGTGGTCTCCAGCCGAATCCCGGGGCGGGTCGTCGACTTGAAAGTCATCGCTGGTGATCAGGTGACCGAGGGGGATGAGATTTTGAGAATCGAAAGTCGTCAGATTGGAGGGAAAATCGTTCCGGTCCTGGCTCCGGCTTCCGGGATCGTGGCCGAGAGTCATGTTCGCCTCGGTGAGCCGGTGGATCCTTCGAAGGAGTTGCTCGATATTCTCGATCTCTCCAGTCTGTGGGCCATCGCCCGGGTTCCGCAGCAGGAAGCAGGAAAGCTCGATATCGGGACCAAAGCCCGCATTCAGATTCCCGCGATGAAAGGAGAGACCATTGAAGGAGAATTGATCCGCTTCGGAACCGAGGCTGACGCTTCTTCGGGAACGTTCGATGCCATCTTTCTGATCAAGAATACGGGGGGAAAGCTGCGCCCCGGAATGCGAGCCGAGTTTTCAATCATCACGGCAACGCGTGAGGATATCACGGTCGTGCCGCGTGAATCAGTTCAAGGTGATCTTACCAATCGTGTGGTGTATGTTCAGGATTTTGATCTGCCTAATTCCTTTGTCAAAGCACCTGTAGTGACTGGGGAGGAAAATGATATTTTTGTTGAAATCAAAGAGGGGCTCTATCCGGGTGTCGATGTTGTGACGAATGGAGCCTATCTCCTTGGGTTTGCCGGCGGTGGAAATTTATCCCTCAAGGAAGTCCTCGATGCGGCTCATGGGCATGAACATAACGAGGACGGGAGTGAGGTGACGGACGAACAAGAGAAGACCAAGGCGAAAGGGGGAGGCCATGATCATGAGCACGAAGAAAATGCCGGTCCCATCAATCAACTCCTGATCATCGCGTGTGTCATTCTTGGCGTGCTCCTTGTGATCTCCGGATCTCGCCAGGTTATCCTCGAGAGGCGCCTTGCCAAATTCACCTAGACTGATGCTAAACAAACTCATTCAGTTTTCGTTGGCACAGCGCGCCTTGATCGTAGGGATGGCGATTGTTGTCGTTGTTCTTGGTGTGCGTCAGGCGAAGGAGCTTCCGGTCGATGTGCTTCCGGATTTGACCAAACCGACGGTTACGATTTTAACAGAAGCGCCCGGGCTTTCGCCCGAAGAAGTTGAGACGCGAGTGACCATTCCAATGGAGCAGGGGTTGATGGGAGTGAATGGACTCAATCGATTGCGAACAACCAGTGATATCGGATTGAGTGTCACTTTCGTAGAATTCGATTGGGGAACCGACATCTATCAGGCCCGGCAATTTGTGCAGGAGCGCCTGAGTGCGATCAAACTCCCTAAAGGGGTGACTCCCTACATGACTCCGGCAACTTCACTGATGGGCAACATCATGTTGGTGGCCTTGCTCGATCCGTCGGAGGAAACCTCTCCGGAAGAGCTTCGGACGCAGGCTGATTGGGTGGTAGGACGCCGTCTTCAATCGATCACAGGGATTGCGGAAGTTCTTCCGATGGGGGGAGGAATACGACAGATTCAAGTTCAACCCGATCCTGAGAGGATGCTTGCTTTAGGGGTGACTTACGATGAACTTCGTACCGCTGCCAAAAACTCGGTTCGTAACACCACCGGAGGATACATTGAGGGGGATTCCCAGGAGATCATGGTGCGGAATCTTTCGATGACGACCGACTTGAATCGAATTGCGATGACAACGGTTCGGCATGAAAGCAGCCGACCGCTTCGCATTAAGGATGTGGCCGAGGTGGTCTGGGGTATTGAGCCCATGCGCGGTGATGCCGGAGCTGAAGGACATCCGGCGGTCATACTCTCGATCACCAAGGCGCCGGGCTATGATACTCTGGATTTGACTCGGCAATTGGAAGACGCATTGGAAGATCTTCGGGGGACTGTTCCCGAAGGCGTCGAGCTTCGCGTGGCTTATCGACAGGCCGACTATATTAATCTGTCTCTCAATAATCTCAAGGATGCCCTGATTCACGGGGGAATCATGGTGGCGTTGGTTCTTTTTCTCTTTCTGCTGAACTTCCGCATCACTCTAATCACGTTGACGGCGATCCCGCTTTCTCTTGCGATTTCGGTTCTCGTCTTCTGGTTGTTTGATCTTGGAATCAATTCAATGACGTTGGGCGGGTTCGCGGTGGCGATTGGAATGGTGGTGGACGATGCCATCGTCGATGTTGAAAATGTCTTCCGCCGACTCCGGGAGAATCCGGGGAAGCCGAGGCTTCCAATTATCGCGGCGGCTTCCTCCGAGATTCGTTCATCGATTTTGTATGCCACGGTTTTGATCATCCTGGTGTTGGTTCCTCTCCTTTCGCTTTCCGGAGTCGAAGGACGCCTCTTTGCTCCCATTGCCTACGCCACGATTATCAGCATGGCGGCCTCCTTCCTGGTCTCGCTGACTGTGATCCCAGTCTTGTCGTCATTCCTTCTCAAACCCAAGCCGGATAAGGAGCATCGTGATGGGGTTCTCCTTCTGCTCGTGAAGGGCTTCTTCGAAAAGATTTTTCTGCGCCCTGCTCTTTCCCAGCCGTTCGTGATTATGGCCTTGGCTGCGGTGTTGGTCGCGGCTGGAGCAGTGGTCTACCCGGAGATGGGCAAGAACTTTCTCCCGACTTTCCGGGAGCCCACCGCGGTGATCGCGACGGCGGCGAGTCCGGGAACTTCGCTGAAGAAGATCAATCAAATCAGTCATACCGCGATGGGTCTCATCAAAGAGATTCCGGAAGTGAAAAGTGTTTCTTATCGTGCAGGCCGGGCTGAAAATGGTGACCATATTGTCCCTGTCTCAACGGTGGAATTTGAAGTGGATTTTCATGAATATATGGATCGGACGAAGCCTGAAGTTCTTAAGGATTTGAGCAATGCGATGAAAAGCATTCCGGGAACTTTCTCGGCGATGAGTTCCCCCCTTGGAGATCGCATTGGACATATGCTGTCGGGAGTGTCAGCGAAGATCGCGATCAAGATCACCGGGCCAGATCTCGATACCCTAAGAAAGTTAGGCAACGACGTCACCGAAATCGCTCGAAGCATCGAGGGTTTGGAACAAGCGCGCCCCGAAGCACAATCAGCGATTCCACAGCTCCGGATTGAGCCCGATCCAGCGCGGCTTCCGGTTTATGGGACGACTTCGGGGAAGGTGAACGATGAGTTGGCGAGCTTGATAGGAGGAGAGATCCTGACTGAAGTTTACGATGGCCAGAGAACGTATGATCTCGTTTTGCGGCTACCGGAAGAGTGGCGATCCAGTCCCAAGAAACTTGGCGATTTGTATCTCGATACGCAATCCGGCATTCAGGTTCCCTTGCGAGACATTGCAAATATCCGCCAAGCGAATGGGCCGAATAATATTATGCGGGAAAACACCCTGCGCCGGTTTGTAGTTTCGATCAATCCGACCTCGCAGAACCTTGTTGAACTGGTCGATGAACTGAAGGAGAGGCTGTCCACGGAGCTTGATTTACCGACCGGATATGCCATTCGCTACGAAGGGGATTATTTGGCGCAAGAGGAGGCAACTGAGCGAATTATGCAAACATCGAGCATTCTTTTCATCGTGGTTGTATTTCTGCTCTTTAGCTACTTTCGAAGCGCCAATTTCACCTTTCAGGTGCTTATTGATGTTCCGATTGCCTTGAG
This sequence comes from Akkermansiaceae bacterium, assembly GCA_026421245.1. Taxonomy (GTDB): domain Bacteria; phylum Verrucomicrobiota; class Verrucomicrobiia; order Verrucomicrobiales; family Akkermansiaceae; genus SW10. The sequence goes on from JAPKDJ010000007.1 coordinate 50,706, forward strand.
CGGGGGCGTTCTTCTGACCAAGTTGGACCTGAACAATGTGTCCATTGCAACCCTTGTCGGTTTCATTGCAATTGCGGGAATATCCGCGCGTAACTCCATCATGATGATTTCCCACTATCTGCATCTTATGAAGAACGAAGGGGAGGGCTTTACCAAGGAAATGGTGGTGCGGGGAACGCTCGAAAGATTGGTGCCGGTGCTGATGACGGCGATCTCGGCAGGCGTTGCTCTTTTGCCCCTCACGATGGATCTCGGCTTCCTGCCCTTTGTCGAAGCGGGTGCCCCCTCCGTCGCTCCCGGGAAAGAAATATTGAATCCCGTGGCCCTCGTTATCGTCGGAGGGTTAGTGACATCGACTCTTTTTGGACTTCTGGTGACCCCTGCTGTTTTCTGGACGTTTGGAAAGAAATCATCAGAAAAATCTCTTCGTGCAGGAGCCCCTGCCGCAGGGTAGACTCCAACAAGTAAAACAAGTAAAACAAGTAAATCATGAAAAAAATGCTCCTAATCTCAGCTCTCACCCTTCCTTTCGTTTTTGCCGATGAAAAGGGGGAGAAGACAGAAAAACACGAACATGGCGCGGAGGAAGTTTCCGGTCATGTCGACCACGATCATGAGATCAAAGCTCCAAACGGGGGGCGCATTCTCCACGAGATTGTTCCTCATGCGGAATTTTTTATTACAAAAGGCCGCAAGGTGCAGATTACCTTTGTCGATGACGAGGGGACGCCGCTTGAGGATGCGGCAACCTTGCGTGCCATCGGCGGGAAGCTCTCAGCTCCAACCAAGTTCACCTTCAAGAAGACAAAGCACGGATTGATTTCGGAGCAGAAACTTCCCGATGGAAAGCTTGTTCCCATTCTTCTCATGTTCAAAGACAGCGGGGGGAAGAAGATGCCCAACATCAAATTCAATGTGGATTTGAATGGTTGTCCGACCTGTGATCTTCTGGAGTATGCTTGCACCTGTGATCACGGCCACGATCATGAAGGTCACGACCACGATGACCATGAAGGTCACGACCATTCCAAAGGGAAAAAGAAGGGTGATCACAAGGAGTAACCCTGGTTAGGGATCTATGGCGGGCGATAAGAACGAACTGGAGAAGTGGGCTACCGATGTGATTTTCGGTCGTGCCCGCGGCTTCGGGCCCTCCATGATGCGCATCCTTTTGAGGGGACTGTCATGGCTCTTTCGTTTGGGGGTGAGGGTGCGGCTTCGTCTTTTTCGCAAGGGATGGAAGACCCAATCCAATCTCGGTACGATGGTGGTGAGTATTGGAAATATCACGGTTGGGGGGACGGGAAAGACGCCGGTTGTCGAGCGCTTTGCACGGGAACTCACGAGAAGAGGCAGGAAAGTGGCTATTCTCAGCCGAGGTTACAAAAGTAAAGACCTCAGGAATCCGCAGAAGTGGAAGAATCCGGAAACGGGTAAGATTGTGATCAGTCCTCCGAAGATTGTCAGCGACGGCAAAGAGATATTACTCAAAGCCAAATACGCCGGGGATGAGCCGTATATGCTTGCCCAGAATCTACCGGGGGTGGCGGTGGTTGTGGATCGCGATAGGGTTCGCAGCGGGCGGTTTGCGGTGAAAGAACTTGGAGCCGATACCTTACTGCTGGATGACGGACTTCAGTATCTCGACCTTGACCACTCCCTCGATGTTGTCTTAGTCGATCAAAACGCGCCATTTGGGAATGGTTACATTTTGCCGAGAGGGACCTTGCGTGAACCTCCCTCGAATCTTTGCCGAGCGGACTATATTTTTCTTACTAAATGTGACGGGCGCCCCCTGGATGATCTAATCAAACGCATCCGGAAATATAACAAAGGGGCTGAAATTCTGCAGTGCACCCACGGGCCAAAGCATTTGCAAGGAGTCTTTCATGATGACGTGCTTCCCTTGGACGCATTAAAGGGAAAATATATCGGGGCGATTTCGGGAATTGCCCAGCCGAAGAGTTTTGACAGCCTTTTGAAAGAACTGGGAGGGAAGGTTCTCTTCCATACCACATTCTCGGATCACTATGCTTTTTCCAAAAAGGAGATCGAACCCTTCATGTATCGTTGTATCAACCGGGGGGTGGATATGATTGTGACTACGGAAAAGGACGCCGTGCGATTTCCGAGGCCCGATGAAATTGATGTCCCGATTTACTTCTTAAGAATTGAAGTGAAAATTCTCGATGGGGAGGAAGTCTGGGAGCGCTGTGTGGAGCGGATCTGCCAGCGAGTGGAAAGAGAGCCCGAGGACTGGGCGGAAGAGCGCTTACTTAAAATTGGGTCGGCCTAAGGGACTGATTACGCTCGCATTTTTGACAGATCACGGGACATTCCTTGCGTGCTGGATCGATTGAAACGCCCTCTTCGCGACTTGCGGCTTTCATTGACGGACCGATGCAACTTCAGGTGTCGTTATTGCATGCCAGTGGAAGTTTTTGGTCCGGGCTATCAATTTTTGCCGAGGGAGGAAATTCTCACCTTTGGCGAGTTGGTGCGAACCGTGCGAGCGGGGGTTGAGTTGGGGGTCACCAAGGTTCGTCTTACGGGAGGCGAGCCCCTTCTACGAAGAGGGGTGGAGGATTTGGTGGCACTAATTGCAGCCGTCCCAGGGGTGGATGATCTTGCAATGACGACCAATGGGATTCTTTTAAATCATCACGCGGAAGGATTGGTGGCAGCGGGTTTGAACCGAGTCACAGTGAGCCTTGATGCTCTTGACGAGAAGATCTTCTCTCAAATGAACGGGGTAGGATCGAAATTGGAGCGTGTTCTTACCGGGATAGAAACGGCCCAACGAAGCGGGCTTCCCGTGAAGGTGAATATGGTCGTTCAACGAGGGGTTAATGAGCAGGAGATTTTGCCGATGGTTCGATGGGGAAGGGAGCAAGGAGTCACGGTGAGATTGATCGAATTTATGGACGTTGGGGAAACGAATGGCTGGGATACGAGCCAAGTGGTCACAGCGAAGGAGATTCTGGCCGAGATTACGAGAGAGTTACCCGTGATTGCCGTGCCTGCGTCCTATCCCGGAGAGGTGGCGCAACGTTGGGAATTTGAGGATGGAAGAGGAGAGTTTGGCATTATCTCCTCGGTCAGCCAGCCATTTTGCCGTGATTGTTCCAGGCTTCGCGTATCAGCCGAGGGGCGTATATTCACCTGTCTTTTCGCCGGTGAGGGAGCGGATCTAAGGGCTGTTCTTCGCGAAGCGGAATCGGATGAAGAGGTTGTGGGATTTATTGGAAGTCAATGGGGGAACCGTAGCGATCGCTATTCGGAAGAAAGGGGAAAGGTGGACCAACCCAAGGCCGAGATGAGCTATCTTGGTGGGTAAACCAGACACAAAAAGAGCCCCTGTCTCAACAGGAGCTTTTTTCATGTGTTAATGTATTTCCGATGAAAATCAGAGCTTGGCCTTTGCTTTTTTATAGGCCTTTTTGAGTTTTGAAAGGTGTCCTTCGGTTGCTGCGATATCTTTGAGAAGGCTTGCAAGTTCTTCCACTGCGCGGAGTTCTTTGGAACCTCCTTTGGTCGAGACTACTGGCGAACCTCCTTCTTTTCGTTTCCATGAGGCGATGGTTGCAGCCGTCACTTTGAATTTTCCAACAGCTTTGGTTTGTCCCCCTCTTCCTTCTTTTTTAATAAAGTTCAGGATTTCTTTTTTTTTCTCAGTGGAATATCGCTTCGCTTGCTTTTTTGCTTTGGCCATTCCCGAAAGTGGGAGTGGGGTGTGAAGGCGTCAATCTAAATGTATAACTATCAATAGTTCCTCTTTAGATTGAAGTTATTTTGTATTGGGTCGGAAATTGTAGCAAATCAACCTTCGGGGGGAGCCATCAAATCCTTTGGTGTTCTGAGTGACGTAGAGTAATCCGCGATATAAAACGGGCGGTGTCCAAGTGTCACGTGCATAAAAGAGTCTCGTTTTTTGTTTGATGACTGGCTTTTCGCTATTGAGTTGAAGCTCCAGAAGACTGCCGTCTTCCCCAAGAGAAATAAGGCGGTTCCCGGCCCGTAGAAATGAACCTCTGAACAAACCTGTGACGCGATTATTTTCCTTCCAACGCATATCGTCTTCCCATGTGAGTTTCCCGGTTTTGAGATTGATTCCCTTAAGTTGTGTGTCGGGTATGTTTCGTCCTGCAAAACCATAAAGATGATTATCAATTTCTTGGGGAATCATCATATGCATTCCAAAGAATCGTTCTTTCCAAACCGGGCGTGGTTGCAGCTTGGAATCAAACTGGAGAAGAACACCGCCGAGCTCATAGCAGTCGGAAATAAAGACCCGATTGCCAGGAAGAGGAAGTGGAGTTGAGGCGAGCACAGATTCGTAGACATCGGCCCGCCAAGGGAAACGGGAGTAAAGGTTGCCATTTATTGGATTGAGGACGAGTAATCCACCGTGGACGGGTTTTGACTCGCCCGCTGCCAGGATCAGAGCGACTTCCTTGCCGTGAATTGTTGTAATGACGGGTGAAGCATATGAGGCCCCCCAGGGGTCTTCATATTTCCACGCCGTTTTTCCGTCTTTGAGGAGGAAGGCTGCTACGGAGGTTCCGGACTTTTTCTTTTCTTTTCCGCCAACGTTCACAATGAGTTTGTCTCCGTGGACGACGGGGTTTGGCCCATAGCCAAAGAAATTTTGAGGGATCTCAAATTCTTTTTTGAGGTTTCGTTTCCAAATCAAGTTGCCGGTTTCGAGATCAAGACAGTGGAGCATGGCGGTCACTCCGATCAGATAGATTTTCTTTTCATGAACAACGGGGCTGCTCCGGGGGCCGGCTGAGAATCCGTAGCGGTCTTTGTATTGGATAGGATAGTTGAAGGTCCAGAGGCGTTCGCCTGTCTCGGGGTTGTGACAATCCAAGGTTTCCTTCGAATCGAGCGCGTGAAAGTGAAGGAGTTTGCCATCAACCAGAATGGGAGAACTGTAAGATTCTCCGCGGGCCAGTTCAAAAACCTTGTGTAACCCTTCTTCTGGAAAGATTTCTAGAAGAGGGGCTTCCATACTCGTGCAATTGTCTCGAGGCCCGAAAAAGCGGGGCCAATCTTCAACCACGGCGTTTGGGGAGAGGGGGGAGGGAGCCTTGTGAAAGACCATGGGGTAGGTGGTTTCTGCGGTGAGCAGCAGTGGGAGCAGGGTCAGAAGGCTCGTTATTTTCATGGCGAGAACCTAATGAAAAATTGGATGAATGAAGAGGTGTTTTGTGCCGCCCCCTTTGATTTCGGTTCGAAAATGACGTTTCGATCTTTCCACAGCGTCAAATCCGCACTTTATTGCCCGAGATGAAACGAATTTTAGGACTCGCGTTGGCCTGCGCCACCACCATGACGGCTGTGGCACAGGAAAAATGGCTCACTTTCAAAGGCAAGGAAGGTCCGGGGAAAGGGAAGCATATCGTTCTTGTTTCCGGGGATGAGGAATATCGCTCAGAGGAAAGTGCCCCAATGTTGGCAAAAATCCTCTCTCAACGTCATGGTTTTGACACGACTGTGCTTTTCGCATGGAGTGCAGATGGGGCATACATCGATCCCAACAACGCCAAGGGAATTGTGGGTTGGGAAAAACTTGATTCGGCGGACCTCATGATCATCGGGACGCGCATGCGTATTCTGACTCCTAAAACGATTGAGCATCTCGGGAAATACCTCAACGCAGGCAAGCCGGTCATCGGATACCGGACCGCCACCCATGCCTTCAAAGGAGGAGAGAAGATCGCAAATATCTCTGCGGGACAATGGGGACTCAAAATTCTTGGGGAAACCTGGGTCAATCACCACGGTGGTCACAAGAGTCAGGGCGCGCGCGGAGTGATCGAAAATGGCCGAGAGAAGCATCCTGTGCTGAATTCGGTCAAGGATGTCTTTGGACCAAGTGACGTTTACGGAGTGAAGCACCTCACTGATAAGGACACAGTTTTGCTTCGCGGAGCTGTGACTGAATCTTTGGATCCGTCCTCCAAGATTGTTGATGGGCCAAAAAACGATCCTATGATGGCACTGAGCTGGCTGCATACTTACACCTCGCCCGATGGAAAGGCCACCGGCCGTTCGCTTTGCACGACGATGGGTGCCTCGGTTGATTTCCTCAGTGAAGATCTTCGCCGTCTTATCGTGAATGGGAGTTATCACCTACTTGATCTCGATGTTCCAGATCAGGCCGACGTTGATTATGTCGATCCCTTTTACCCCAGCTTTTACGGATTCTGGAGTGGTGGGAATGCCGGAATTTGGAAAGAGCGTGCATTGAAGGCGGAGGATTTCGGGCTGGGCAAGACGCCCACTGCTCCCGAGCCAAAAGGCACCCCGAAATGGTCTTTCATGCCCGTTAAAAAGTAATGGACTGGCACGCTTTTCTTCGTGATTGGTCGCAGGAAGCGTCATCCCGGGGATTTCAAAGCGAGACCTTGGTCGAAGTCGGGGACTACCCACTCCTGGCATCGGTGAAGGGAAATCCGGCCAAGCCGTGCATCTACCTTTCTTCCGGTATGCACGGTGACGAGCCATCTGGGCCGCAAGCTTTGATGCAGTTGCTTGGAGATGATTTCTTTGATGATCGGTTTTGTTGGCTCATCTGCCCGGTTCTAAACCCTACCGGACTTGAGGCTGGAACCCGGGAGAACTTTCAAGGGATCGATCTCAACCGTGATTACGGCCAATGTGAAACTCAAGAGGTTTGCGCTCATATCGAATGGTTAAACAAGCAACCGGTTCCCCGGCTGTTTCTTTCGTTGCACGAAGACTGGGAAAGCAGTGGGTTTTATTTCTACGAAATTAATATCGGGGGAGAAGATTCACGACATCGGGCGATCCTGAAAGCGGCGACCCCCCACTTCCCACCCGAACCGGAATCAGTCATCGACGATCATCCTGTGACCGAGCCGGGCTGGATCTTTCACTCGGAGCACCCCGACCTTCCGGAAGGCTGGCCGGAGGCGATTTACTTAGCGAAGATGGGCTGTCCCTTGTCGTTGACCTTCGAAACGCCGAGTCGTTCGGCCTTGGACCTGCGCATAAGCTGCCACCAAGCAGTTGTGAAAGAGGCGGTGGAATCGTGTCTGTTATAATTCCCTCTCAGTTCTGCACTTGCGAATGTGAGGAAGATTGGGCATTGATAGATCATGTCATCTCAGGAAGAAAACATCGTCTGGAAAGGTCGATCGCATCAAATTGTCAACTTTTGGCCCCTTGTGATCTCTCTCGGGGTGATAATTGCGATTTTGTGGGTCGCATTTGGAACTGATCTTCCTTCATGGCTCGCAGTACTCGCTATCATTCCTCTTGCCTATGGGGGGTGGCTTTACTTGGGGACCAAGCTCATGGTGTTTGAGTTCACGAGCGAGCGGATTAGAATCTATGAAGGCATTCTCAATCAGGAAATCAACGAGGTTGAACTTTACCGGGTGAAGGACACCAGATTGGAAAAGCCATTTTGGCTTCGGATCTTCGGGCTTTCGAATATCGTGCTCCAAACTTCAGACCGCACTCTTCACGAGGTGAATATCAGGGCGGTATGTCATGGGGCTGAAATTCGGGAAAAACTTCGTAAGCAGGTTGAACTTCTCCGTGATAAGAAGCGGGTCCGTGAGGTCGACTTCGAAGGTGGTGGCGGCGATGGCAACGAGATGGAATTTGAAGGGGATTTGATGTAGCGACACCTCTCGCCCGCCCGTTCGAGTCCTAGACCCACGAAGAGGGGTTTTTCCTGCCTGCCTGGGCACCCACTGGCGGTCCGGGGTCAGAGTTGATTGTTTGCCTTTCCATTCCAGAGAGGGCGAGCCGTCCAATAACTGGCCGGAGTCGTAGAGTTCCTTTGGGGGGGCTCCTCCGAGACGATTCATCGACTTCCCGGTAAGCTTCATGCCCACGTCACCAATGCTCAGTTGGGCACAGAGCGTGTCGTTCGAGACGTCAATGTTAGCAAGATTCGCGAGCACATGCGTGCGAATCGCGATGTCGGATTGATTGGTCTGGGTTTGGACTTTGACGTAACCGGAGTGGTAAGAATCGGGTAGGCTATATTGGGCGCTTCTCATTCGGGGAGAAGGATGATACTTTCGGGCTCAAGGCCAGTTGGTTCTTCTGGGCCGGCGGTCGGGACCTCCTACTTCCACATGAAAAAATCTCCTTTTGGTAAAGCCTCTTGCCTATTCAGTTTGGCGGCCCTTTTGGTCTCCTGTGATCGGCAAGAGAATCCTAAAGGGGACTCTGGGAAATCTCCTTCGACGACTGAGCAGGCTCACAATGCCGCTTACTCAGATTGGTATAGCAAGGCCGGGTTGCAATTCGAAATGGAGCGGCTCAAGCCCAGCCAATTTTTCTCGTCCGTGCAAGGTCGGCTTCATGAGGGAGCCAATCAATACCGGGCAATTACCGAGACTCTAGATGCAGAAAGGTATGACCGTTATGCGGTTGCCTGGGGGCAAACTGAGAGTGAGCTTTTCGAAAATGAAATCTCTCTTTTGAGGGATGGTTTCAGCAGGCACGATTCGCAGGTCTTTACCAATTCAGCCGGTGCGGTAATTCATCAGTTGGTGATGTTGCGTGCAGTTGGAGCCGGTGGAACTGAGGCCGTTCCTCTGGTGGACGTGAAGCCCGAGCGCGATCCCATTGCCCGTTTGGAGCCGGAACCCAGTGATTTGACTTTTGAATCTGAGGAGGAAAATCTTTCTACAGTGGGAGAGGAGATCACACCGCCCGAGTCCGAGCCAATCGTGGCTCCGGAACCTGAGCCCGTGGTTGAGCCTGAGCCAAAGATGAAGACTTACGTTGTTTCGAAAGGGGATACTTTGAGTTCGATTGCCCGTCGGAACAAAGTTTCGTTGTCGGATTTCAAGAGGGTAAATGGATTAAAATCCGACCGAATACGGATCAAGCAGGTTCTTAAGATTCCCAACAAATAAGGGGCTTTCCCTGTGAGTTTATTGAATTGGTGGTTTCACTTGATCCTTCAACCTTGAGTTGGAGGGGTCATTTTTTTGGTGTTCATTTTTCACGGGCTGACTTTTATTCTCCATGCCCTACGAGGTAGGGATCGATGGAGGAACCTAAAAAAGCCCGGCGCTCAGGATGAGGCCGGGCTTGAGAATGAGGAGATGCAATTCACTTCACTTTGTAGAGGCGTTTGAGGATGGGGAGGCCTCGCTTTAGGAAGTCGCGGTCAACCTGGTCGGATAGAAATTCGTCGAGAAAGATTTGATAGGGTTCCTCGTCAGTTTCGATGATGTGGATTCCACTGGCGGGAGTTTTTTCAAGGGCCGCGGCCAGCTCGGGAAGCCCGGCGACGGGGTTCCCGTTGATGGATTTGATGATTTGGCTGCCAAGGCGGTCGTAGCCGATGGTTGCTTCCGTTGCGATGACTCGCGTTAGGACAACGACACGATGACGACCTTCTTCATAGTCTTCCGGGTTATTGAGCACGTCGAGAAGGTTCAGGGGTGCCCGGGTGGCCCAATCCTTGCCGAAGGCTTCAAGGTAGGGCTTTGACAATTCCTGGAAGACCAATCCGCCCTTAATGAGGAAGGGAGGAGCTTCGTCGTGACCATGAGTCGGGACGAGAGGAAGAGGGGCTTTTTTTAAGATGCCCTTTAATTTCCTCGGCTTGCCATTGCGGAGGATTTCGATTGGAACCTGGGCGCCCATGGCGGGGCCGCCCCGGACGAGGTGGGGCCAATAAAGGGTGCCGTATTCGGGGTGTTTGAAGTATCCCCGTCGGTCAATCGGAAAGCCACTGACACTGAGGATGACGTCCCCTTTTTTGAGGCCGGCCTTATCGCCCGCTCCTCCCGGGAGAGTTCGCGTCACGTAAAGACCACCTTTGTCTTCTGGCAGTTTGAGCCAGCCCCGGAAGTGCGGATCCTCGGTGGTGGTGGTGCCAACGCCAAGGCTTGGGAAGCCTACGTAGGTGCCGTCCGAGGCATCTTTCAGAAAGGCAGAGATGATATCCACCGAGATCACGTCGCTGATTTGGTCCTTTGAATCGTAACTGGTAAGAATGCCGGTGAGTTTGTCCTCGCGGAAGGCGGGCAGGGTGAAGGAATTCCCCGAGGTTTGCATAGAAGCTTTCACGGTGTAGCAGAGGAAATACCGTCCGTTGACAAAGGTGCTGAGGAGTTCCATGGAACGGATGGTTCCGATGGTGCCAAGAGGTTCGCCATTGGTTTCTAATTGGAGGAGGTTGACTTCGTCTCCGGGTTTTGCCGGAGTTGCCAGTTCGACAGATTTGAGTTCTTTCAGAAAACCGGGATCAGCATCGGGAACGAGAAGGGCAAGATTGGCCTCGTAGTCGATGGCGCTCACCTTGGCGGGAACCGTTTTGGTGCTGTCAGCCGATTGAAGCTCGATGTAGATCGAGTCGGCTGCCATGGCGGCAGTCGTGAGAATGCGATTACCCGGGAGAAGTGTTCCTAAGCCACGACGTGAGCGGGGCGGGCTTTTCTCCCAAGGCTGGGAGGCACTGAAAGTTTGAATCGTCGAGTTAATGCGAACCAGAGAATCTTCTGGAGCTGCAAGGAGCGGCTGAAGGAGAACCAGAGTGAGAGCGAGAATTTTTTTCATGGAACAGAATTTCTGTTTGAATTTTGAATAAGAAGCTTAATCGAGTTGCGCTGCTTTGGTGACCCCGACCTGAGCCATGATTCGTTTTTGTGCGGCCGTGACTTCGGAAGACGGGATAATGAGTGGTCGGTTGGCTCCGTTAAATCTGATCACGTGATATTCGGGAGGGTCGGGAGCATTGAGGAGTTCGTGAAGTTGGCGAAGGTTTTTGATTTTAGTGCCATTGATTTCCTGGACGACCATCCCGGAGAAGTCCCCCATGTGGGTGGTGAGGCGGTCGTTTTCTACCCGGGTGAGGACGACAACGTCTTCCATGTCCTTGAAGAGACCTTTGGAAACGTAGTCGGCGTAGATCTGGCGAAGACGTCGGTTATTGAATTTGTAGCTCGCGAAAAGATTGAGATCGAGAGGTTGGAAAACAAGCCCTGCAAAGAACGAGTAGCGGGGAATAATTTCATACTGAATGGAATAGATGCGAGAATGGGGGAATTTCTTCAGCGCGAGTTCCTTCTCGAACTTTTTCCCTTTGCGAATGAGGGTGAGAGCAATTTTGTCTCCGGAGAATTTCCGCTCAACGATTTCGTTCATGTCTACGAACTCGCCGGCAATGCGGATGTTTCCGGCGCTGTCGATTTCATTGCCGTCGATGCTAAGGAGAACGTCACCACGTTCGAGGATGCCATCAGCCGGTCCGGCTGGAACGACATTTGCAACGAGGACGCCCTTGCCATTTTCAGGGAGATTGTAGGCGCGGCGCATCGCCGGGTTGAAGAGAGGAAAGGGCGAGATCCCGAGGTCCATGTAGTGGTCGTATTTACCATCACCAATGTCGGTGAGGAAACGTTTCACGACCGGGGTGGGGATGATATAGCCTACGTTGTCGGCTTGAGCGTTCCCCTGGAAGGCGACGCCCACGACTTTTCCATCCTGAATGACAGGTCCGCCGGAGTTGCCGGGGTTGATGGCGGCATCGATCTGAATGACAAGGTGGGAATCCGCGCGGGAGTGGCTGTAGCTACTGAAGTCGATTCGGGAAACAACACCCTGGGTGACTGAGAGACGCTCTCCTCCGACCGGATAGCCAATTGCGCTGACCCGGCTTTCAAGTTTGGGCATGCCGCCGATTTCAAGGTAAGGGAGGCCCTCGAAAGGTTTAATATCCTGAAGCTCGATGAGGGCGAGGTCACAGTCATGTGCAACGTGACGAACGCGAGCGACGTGTTTTTGGGATGAACCACGGCGGGTGACGAGGAGGCGGCGATTATCGGAAACGACGTGGGCGTTGGTGAGAATTTGGTTGGGTCCGATGATAAAGCCGGTGCCTGTGCCTCCTGAGAAGCGACCGCTGTTCCACGGAGTGCGATAGTCGGGGACCTGGGTGGCGACTTCGATCTTGACGACGGAATCGTAAAGAGTTGGTTTCTGGATGATTGATGGGGTTGCGAGGGGCGCGGGCTGTTCTTTCAACTGGGCAGGAAGGGCCCCGCAGACGGCAAGAGGGAGAAGAACTCTCGTGATGATTCTCATAGTTGAGAGGACGGTACGGCTGCCTGCTTCTTTTGAAAAGAGGAAATACAATTGGGGGATGTTTGGCGAAGGAGAATCATCGGCGCGCGCGATGATTCCTCCCAAGGCTTCGGGGTCACAAGGTCCCGTTTCAGGAGTCCTGACTTTGCAGAGTCCTCATCAGAAATCGCCGGTGGCTGCCAGGGCCTATTGATTGAAAGGCTAGACGTTGAAGCGAAACTCGATGACGTCACCATCTGCGACGACGTAGTCCTTGCCTTCGATGCGGAGTTTTCCGGCATCGCGGGCTGCGGCTTTTCCTCCGAGTCCGACGAAGTCATCGTAGTGGGCGACCTCGGCAGCGATGAATCCGCGTTCAAAGTCGCCGTGAATGACTCCGGCGGCGGCCGGTGCCTTGTCACCGGCGGTGATGGTCCATGCCCGGGTCTCCTGAATCCCGGTCGTGATGTAGGTGCGGAGACCAAGAAGGTGATAGACCGCGCGAATGAGATCTGAGACTCCGGAATCGGTCACGCCCATGTCGCCGAGAAATTCTTGGGCCTCTTCTTCGCTGAGTTCGACGAGTTCTTCCTCGATACGGGCCGAGATGACGATGATTTCAGCTCCGTGGGATTCAGAGGCGTAGGCTTTGACCTTGGAGACGAGAGGGTGGGAGTGCGGATCTGTGACGGCTCCGGCGAGTTCATCTTCATTTACGTTACAGGCAAAAATGGTGCGCTTTGAAGAGAGGAGAAAAAAGTCCTTCATCACTTTTTGCTCGTCGGCGGTGAGGTCGGCGGTGAGAGCAGGCTTTCCTTGGTCGAGATGGGGGAGGAGTTTGACAATGAGATCGACCTCGGCCTTGGATTCCTTGTCGCCGGACTTGGCTTTTTTTTCCCGGGACTGTTTGCGCTTATCGAGAGCGGCGATGTCAGCGAGGATGAGTTCGGAATTGATAATCTCGATGTCGCGGGCGGGGTCTACGGTGCCGAGTTCATGAATAATATCGTCGTTTTCGAAGCAGCGAACGACTTGCACGATGGCGTCGACTTCACGGATGGTGGCGAGGAATTTATTACCGAGTCCAGCTCCTTCGGAGGCTCCTTCGACGAGTCCGGCGATGTCGACGAATTCGATCGCAGTGGGGATCACCTTGGTCGACTTGGACATCTCGGAGAGCTTGTTCAGACGTGGGTCGGGCACAGTGACCATTCCGATATTGGGGTCAATGGTGCAAAAAGGGTAGTTCGCGGCCTCGGCGTTGCGAGTACGCGTGAGGGCATTGAAGAGGGTGGATTTCCCCACGTTGGGCATTCCTACGATTCCGGCCTTAAGCATAACGCCGAGGCTTTAGCGCAGGATGGCGGGAGTGGAAACCCCCAACTCACAACTTGATGAGATTTATTCCTCCGAGAGAGATGGAATGGGGCCGGGGATTTTGGGGAGATTGAAGAAATTATCGGGTAAAATGGCTGAATTTTTATCGATGGTGGCGGCGGTGCTTCTTCCGTCGTTCAAAGATGGAAGAATCCCGCAGGCAGGGATTTGTCCGCCGACAGGAAGGTCGGAGGGATCAAAATTCCACGGGCATAAAGACTTCGCCGTTTACGTTAATGGAGCGGTATTGTCGTTTTTTCGACTCTTTCAGGCGAGGATTTTTCGCTCTGTGGGCTTCCTCTTTTTGAGGTCGCCTTTGCGAACTTTTAGGATGGGCGGGGTGTCGTCTTTAAACCCAGGAAATCTGATGTTCTTGAGGCGCTTAACGTCGACCGTGGACATGGACTTGATGGATTTGGTCACCTTGTTCATTGTGGATTTCACTGTGCCCAGGAGATTAGACCACCACCCGCCATGGCGAGGGCAAGGATGGGAAGAATGGAGAGTTTCATCGTTTAGGGGGGGAGAGGGGAAAAACCAAGACGGTCTTCAAGGTTAGAAACAACATTTGGCGAGGTTTGTTCGAAGAACAATGGGGGGAATGTGACAGAATCATCAGAAAATTCTTCTCTCTCGACTTTAAGCTGATGGCAGCTTGATTGGCAGGGTATGCCGGATGTTTACGAAACTGATCGATATGTGGGGGAGTATCTCCTTTTTCATTACGGAAAAGCGAAAGAAATTCTCCCTTGGGAAGGTGGGCCCACCGGAGCCCTCGACTTTCCCGTTCGGACTGTGGCTCATTTTTCAGAAGGAAGGGTGAGCCGTTCATTGGACGTGGGTTGTGCGGTGGGAAGATCTAGTTTGGAGCTAGCGAGATCGAGTGATGAGGTCGTTGGAATCGATTTTTCAAATGCCTTTATCGAGGCTGCCGAAAGAGTTCGCTTGGGCGAAAAACTGACTTGTCAGAGGCTGGAGGAGGCGTCGGAGTTGTCGGAAGTGGAAATTGCCGCTCCCAAGGGGTGTGGTGGGGGAGAGGTGGCCTTCGAGGTCGGAGACGCGATGTCTCTGCGCGAAGATCTCGGGAGTTTCGACCGGGTTCACGCAGCGAATTTGGTTTGCCGTTTGCCGGAGCCCCGGCGGTTTTTGGCGCGATTACCCGATCTCGTAAGAGTGGGTGGTGAGCTGGTTCTTGCGACGCCCTGTACGTGGTTGGAGGAATTCACGAGCCGAGAAAACTGGCCTGAGGGCCGGACACTTGATTGGCTGAAAAAAGAACTCGCCGGCGACTTCGAATTGATCGAAGTGGCCGACGAGCCGTTTTTGATTCGTGAGACCGCGCGGAAGTTCCAGTGGACGGTTTCGATGGTGACGAAGTGGATTCGTCGTTAGTTGACTTCCTCTTCGATGGGGAGGAAGCGGTAGAAGCGCCTTGTCTGGTCGAAGGCGGTTCCTGCTCCTGCGGCAGTGCCGTTACCGGTAAAGATCCCACTCAAATCAGAGTAGTTCTGGAGACCGTCGGAGACCTGAGCTTTGTATTGTTTTCCAGTCTCGGTCAACATGAAGACGCCTACTCCGGGACCCTCGGTGGTTTCGATGACGGTCGGATCGCTTTGTCCGCCGATGGAGAGGTTGATGCTGTCGATAAAGACTTCGCCTTTCGCGTCGGTTCCGGAAACGGCACCCGTGGCTCCGAAGATCTGGATGAAGACTCCAGTAGCATTGGCGGGGGCAACGAGGTTGGAGGCGGCGATTTTTCTCCAGGTTCCGTTTCCTCCGGAGAAGCTGTTGAAGCCAACATCGGCGCCGTTGATAGCGATGTTGGAGGCATCAAGCCATTGAAGGCGGTATTGTTGGACATAGCTGACTCCGGAGCTGACTTGTTTGGCGCGGAAGGAGAAGGTGTAGCTTTCTCCTCCGGTGACGAAGCCTCCCACATCTGCGAGGTTTTGTTGGATTTCTGCTTGGTTTGGTGATCCGCCGGCATCGTTTTGGACTGCGAGTCTAATTGATGAAGTTCCGCTGAAGGCATCGGTGATTAGGGTTGGAAATTGGCCGGATGTTGAGAAGCATTTCCAACTTTCAGCACAGGTGGGATTTTCGGAAGCGGAGGTCTCAAAGTCTCCGTTGACGATTGCGCTATCGCTTGCGGGGTCTTTTTCAATCACGCGGTGGAAGGGCGCGGAGTCCGGATCGAGGATGGTCGTGGTGGTGGTTCCGGGGAATGCTGGGCCGAGATCCGTCCAAGTGCTGCCATCAGCGGATGCCTGGGGCTGGTAGAGTTTTTTCTCATTGGTGGGGGGCCACGAAACCAAAGTGCCTTGGGTGAACCGAGGCTCAAAATCCGCCGCGCTGGCTGGAGGCAGGACAGCTGGGATTTGAACGCGAAAGTTGTCATAGCCAACTGACGAACCACCACCCCAAAGAGGAACAATTTTGATCCCATCGATTCCTTCGGGGAGATTGATCGGGAAGGTGTAGGTCTCCCAGGCAGAACCGTCACCAAGGAGGATTCCAAAGATATCTCCGGTGCTTCCGGCGGCTTCTGCTCCGGTAAAGAAATCGATCTTAAGACCGCCAATGGTTTTTCCAGAGATGAGAATCATGTCTTGCAGGAAATTGGCGGTCGTGCCCGCTTCAAGTTCGAGACTGGAAAGGGGAATGACGTTGTTGCTGTTGGCCACCCAGATTCCGAAGCCGACACCGGTGTTGGCCATGACTCCGTATTCCCCGGGATTTCCTCCGGTTTCAGGATAGGACCAGCTAGTTTCGGTGCTGCCAATCTGAGACCAGCCGAAATCACCGGAAGCGAAATCGTTGTTGGGGATGGGGGCTTGGGCGACGGGTGCGGAAGAGAAGCCGATGTTGTCATATCCGACCGAGGAATCGACGCCCCAAAGTGGAACCACTTTGAATCCGTTGACTCCTGCTGGGATTGCGATGCGAAAGGTGTAAGTTTCCCAGGTTGATCCGCCCCCGATGAGAGAGGTGCGAAGATCTCCGGTGGAACCGGCTCCTGCTCCCTCATTGGTAAAGTCGAGTTTGAAACCTCCAATGTTTCTGCCGGACAGGAGCTTCATGTCCATGGTGAAGTCGTAGGTGGTTTCGGCAGCGAGACCAAGAGAATCAAGGGTCAAAGGCTGTTCGTCATTTCCGATCCAGATTCCAAAGCCGCCATCGGCTGCACTGTGATCAATCACGCCAAAACCGTTTGGATGTCCGTCCATGTCGGGATAACTGAAGCCATACGTTCCCGATCCGGAGACTTCCTCCCAAGAAATACCGGCGTTTTCGAAGTCACCATTGGGGAAAAGGTCAGCGACACACGGCAGGATGAGCAAGGGGAAGGTGAGGGCTAGCGAGTTTTTTTTTTCATCAATGTGAGAGGAGTTATTTTTTCGAACTTCGTGAAACAAATTCATACGCGCCGATCCTGCAACTAAAAAATGCACAAAATTGCATTGTATATTTAAGGGGTGATTTTTGTCTTGTTGGTTCAATTGCTTTCCGGCACTTTGCACAAAGTTACATAAAATACCCTACCTGAATGGAAGGGCGCTGTTTAAGCGAAAATCAACTTGAGAAATGCCGATGATGCTCTCACCAGAAATCCTTGAAGCTCCAATTCATTTGCCAGAAGCGAAGTTTGCCGAAGTGAATGACTGGGTCAGTGATCAAGGCCGAGAGTTCGTGGCGATCAACGATTTGGAGTCCTTTGATCCCTTCTTTTTGAGCGTGGTGACGGTGAGTAACCAGTGGTTTTTCTGCAGCAGCCATGGATCTTTGAGTGCTGGTCGTGAATCTCCCGAGACGGCTCTTTTCCCCTACCTCACGGTGGATAAAATTCATGAGAACTGGAACACCACCGGACCGTACACCGCGATTCAGTGTGATGGTAATTTGTGGCATCCGTTTTGGCCAACGACAGCCCATTCTTCGCCGGTGCGACGTCGGTTGTTGAAAAGCATCCTCGGTGAGGAGTTGGTTTTTGAGGAACGGCATGAAGCACTCCAGTTGCGGTTCACTTATCGTTGGCAAGTGTCTGAAAAATTTGGCTTTGTACGGAAGGTTGAGATCTCGAATGAGGGTGAGGAATCGAGGACGGTGAGGTTGATCGACGGTTTACAGGATTTGCAAGCACCGGGCGTGGGAAGTCGGTTGCATCTCGAGCTGAGCAGCTTGGCGGATGCCTACAAAATGAGCGAACTCGTCAGTGACGGGAATCTCATGATTCACCGTTTGGCCTCCGGGATCGTCGATGCCCCAATTCCGCTGGAGTGCCTAAAGGCGACGACAGTCTGGACCGCGGGATTTGAGGACGGAAACCGGTTCCTTTCCCGGAGTGACGCCGAGCGATATCTCAAATCCGGACGAACAAGCTCCGGCAGTGAAAGAAGCAGGGGGGAACGTGGTGTGTTTCTCTTGGGGGGCGAAATGACGCTTCTGCCTGGTCAGTCGCGCGATTGGCTCATGGTCGGAGAGGTGGAGCAGACACATCGGGATATCGGTGGCCTGATGAAGGCTTTGGATGATCCTAAGTCGCTGCTTGCCGAGGTGGAGGAAGATTTGGCGAAGGTCAGAGAACGACTTCGTGAGCTGGTGGAATCGGTCGATGGAATCCAGAAATCAGGGGACCGGGATTCGGCGTTGTCTCACTATCACAATACTCTCTGTAATTTCCTGCGAGGCGGTTTGCCGGAAAAGGGCGGGGAATTGAGCCGGGATCAGTTGATTCATTTCGTGAAGCAGAATAGCACGGAAATATTTCAGGTTCATGGTGAGTGGTTGCTGTCTTTGCCGAAGAGCTTCGAGCGATTGGATCTCATTGCGCAAGTGAGGGAGAAAAATGATCCCGATTTGTTAAGGCTGGCCGAGGAATATCTGCCGCTTATTTTGGGGCGCCGTCATGGTGACCCGAGTCGCCCCTGGAACAAATTCAAGATCAGACTCGCTGACGATGAAGGGAAGCCAGTACATCATTATGAGGGGAATTGGCGTGATATTTTCCAGAATTGGGAGGCTCTTGCTTGGAGCTATCCGGTGTTTCTGGATGGATTTATTTCCCGCTTTCTTAATGCCTCGACGATTGATGGGTACAACCCGTATCGCGTGACTTCGTCCGGAGTGGATTGGGAAGTTCCGGATAAAGATGATCCATGGGTCTCGATCGGCTACTGGGGCGATCATCAGATTGTTTATCTGCTAAAGTTTTTGGAGCTCAAAGAGAAGCTGGATCCCGGCTCGATGAGGCAGGCTTTGACCGAACGGCGCTACGTTTTTGCGGATGTTCCTTATCTCCTGAATGGTTGGGAGGAGGCGCTTGAGGATCCCCGAAATACGGTTGACTTCGATGAAGAGCGCCACAAGCGTTTGATGGAGCGGAAAGAGTCGATTGGAGGAGACGGATTGCTTCTTCGGGACGATGCCGGTGAGCTTGTGAGGGCAACCTTGATTGAAAAACTGCTCATTCCGACGGTCGCAAAACTCGGGCAACTCATTCCCGATGGCGGGATCTGGATGAGCAATCAAAAGCCGGAGTGGAATGACGCTAACAATGCGCTGGCCGGGACCGGGTTGTCGGTTGTGACCACGGCTTATTTGCTGCGATATTTTCGGTTCCTGGAACGTCTTGTGAATCCAGGTGACGATGACTCATTTGAAATCTCGACTGCGCTGGCGCAGGTCATGGGAGAGCTGAAACAAGGATTGGAAGATCCTCGTTGGCTCAATTCACGCATCACTGCTACCGACCGATTTGAGTTGGCCAAGGTGAATGGCGTGGCAATCGAGAATTACCGAAAAGCGATCACGACACCGAAAGGCCGTGAACTAGAGGTCATCTCACAGGCAGATTTGAGCGACTTCATCACGGTCGTTTCTCAGGTCTTGGAGAGCGTTTTGAGAGGAAACCGCAGGGAAGACGGACTTTGGCACTCCTATAATATTCTTGAAATCCGCAAGGATGAAAGGGTGATGAATGTGCAACATCTTCAACTGATGCTTGAAGGGCAGGTGGCGATTCTCAGTTCAGGTTTATTGGGAGGGGAGGAAGCCGTCTCGTTGTTGGAAGCTCTTCCATCGAGTGAACTTCGCTCGAAGCGCCACCCAACTTATCTGCTCTATCCTGATCGTGAACTCCCCCGGTTCGGTGAGATGAACCGCATCGATGACTCGCAGGTTCAATCGATTTCAACATTAACTTCGATGATTGCAGAGGCCGATGAGCGGCTTGTTTATCAGGACGAGGCCGGGATCTGGCGTTTTCATGACTCTCTCGTCAATGACTATGCTCTCACGGCACGATTGGATGAAATTGGAGGAGTCTCCGACGAAGAACGGATTCAGATTGCGGAGCTCTATGAGAAGACTTTCAATCACCACTCGTTTACCGGGCGGAGTGGATCGATGTTTGGTTATGAAGGACTGGGTTGCGTCTATTGGCACATGGTTTCCAAGCTGATGCTGGCCGCTCAAGAGGTGGCGGTTGACGTGGTGAAATCGGAGTCTTCCGAGGAACTCAAACGGCGGGCGATTGCGGTCTATTATTCAATTCAACGAGGACTTGGGTTTAGGCAGAAACCTAAACAGTATGGCGCCTTCCCGGCGGAACCCTATTCGCATAGTCAGGGGCAGCGTGGAGCTCAACAGCCCGGATTAACCGGTCAGGTGAAGGAGGGTATTCTTTGCCGCATGGGAGAGTTGGGAATTGATCTCGCCGGGGGAAGACTTTGTTTCCAACCCAAGCTTCTGAGGAAGGCGGAATTCGCCAAGGGAGATCTTCACTTCACGCATGCACGAACTCCGATTGTCTACCAATTGAATGACGAGCTTGCTGAGCCAATTGCAGAAGTTCATACTGGCGACGGAAGATGCCTTGAATTTCCTGGAGCTGTTTTGGATGTCGAGACGAGTTCCTCAGTTATTTTCAAAGAGGGTGATCTTCGTAAGATCGTCGTCAAAGTCCCGGCCGCCTGGCTCATTTCTTAAAAACCAACCACTATGTCTTTACCTTCCACTTCCCGACTCTCAGTAAAAGAAAAGGTCGGATATGGCCTTGGAGATACGGCTTCGAACTTTGTGTTCCATGTCGTCAATGTGTTTTTGTTGACCTATTATACCGTGGTCTTGGGTCTTTCCCCGGCTGCGGTCGGCACCATGTTTTTGGTCTGCCGTTTGTGGGATGCCTTTAGTGATCCTTTGATGGGGGCAATCGCTGACCGGACTCAAACCAAGATGGGGAAATTTAGACCCTACCTACTTTGGTTTGCGATTCCGTTTGGAATTGCAGGCTATCTTGTTTTTTCAGTGCCGGATCTGGGTGACGCCGGGAAGCTTGTCTACGCTTACATTACCTACATCTTTTTATGGACGATTTATACTGCGATCAATGTGCCTTACTCGGCTCTCATGGGCGTGATGTCACCTGATCCGGTTGAACGAACCTCGCTTTCGACCTACCGGTTTGTTGGGGCATTCAGTGCCCAGTTGCTTATTGGGATGGCCTTTTTGCCATTGGTGAAGCTTCTGGGAGAAGGAGATGATGTTGCCGGATATAGCCAGACCATGGCTGTCTTTTCGGTGATCGCAGTGCTTCTATTCTTTGGTGCGTTTTTTACGACTAAGGAGCGCGTGAAGCCCAAGAAGGGGCCTAAACAAAGTCTCGGTGGCGATTTTTCGGCCCTGAGCAAGAATGTGCCATGGATCATCATGATCGTCGCCGCCATTTTGACATTGTCGAACGTGGCGCTGCGGGGAGGGGTGACTTATCACTTTTTGAACTACGTCGTGGGAGCCGATGATTCGAAGTACTTTCTTTTCCTCGACCGAACCTCCTTTTTCTACACGACTGGTTCGTTGGCGTTTGTGACCGGAGTGTTCTTTACCGGATGGGTGAGTCGCAAAATGGGGAAGAGGAATGGCCTGATGATTCTTACGATTTTGAACGGCCTTACGTTTATTGCCTTCTACTTCATTCCAACAAGCGCCTACACCACAATGATTCTTGTTAATGCAATCGGATCATTTTTAGCTGGACCGACTCCGGCATTGGTATGGGCGATCTACACAGACGTGGTTGACTACGGAGAATGGAAATTTGGACGTCGAACAACGGCCTTGGCCTTCTCAGCAGCGATGTTTTCTCAAAAACTCGGTCTCGCAGTTGGAAGTGGAATTGGGGGCTGGATGTTGGCTTATTATGGATTTAAGGCCGACGTAGCTCCTTCCCAGGAAACCCTCGATGGCATCAAGATTATGTTCTCAATCATTCCCGGGATCTTTGGGATCGCCAATGGGTTGGTTCTGCTTGGTTACAAGCTGACGGATGAGCAGCTGGAGACAATTACTGCTGACCTCGCAGAGCGCCGCAAGACTGACGAGTAGAGAATTTCCCTAGCTCTTAGGAGCAGTCACCGAGCTTCCCTGATTGAGGTTTCCGGTGATGTAAACGTGTTGCCGGCCGCCGAAGCGCTTTTTGATGCGGGACGCGAGACGTTCGGCGCCGGTCATGCCGATTGCGCGGAAGGGGATCTCAACAGTCGTGAGCGAAGGTGTCTCATCGTCGCGCCTGATACCATCGTATCCAGTGATGGAGACATCGTGCGGGACATTTAATCCGTGGGTTTTGAGTCCGTCGATCAGATCATAGGCCTGGTGATCTGCGGCGCAGACCCAAGCGGTGACACCATTTTTGGTCTGCTCAGCTGCTTCGGCAATGCCGTCAGTCACTGAATGGAAAGTGCGTGGGAAGGCTCCAATAATATCCTTCGCTTGAACCTTCAGTTTTTGGCGCGCCATCTTTTCGATAAAGGCAGCGTATCGTCGGAATGACCAACTTGCCGCGATGGCGTAGTCCCGGGTGTAAAAACCAATCCGAGTATGGCCGAGGTCGATGAGATGATCGATGGCCATTGAGATGCCTGAATAGTGGTCGACATCCACGCAGTCGATCGATTGATGCTCGAGTTGGTCGACGAGTGAGACGAGGGGGAATTTGATTGCGAGTTCTTTGACGACGGCGTCGGCAAAGGGGTAGATCAGAAGAATGCCGCGGTCTTTGCGCGAGCGCAGGCTTTTGATCTTGGTGAAAGCCGGGTCGGTGAGTTGCGTTGTTTCCGGGGGAATGAAGTCGAGATCAACGCGAATGTCGTTGTTGAGGGCATACTCCGAAACTCCGGCCAGAATTTGCTCTCCTGGGCTTTTGTCACTTCCACGAAAATACTCCTCGGTATCACTGCAAATGAGGACATTAAAGTTTGCCTGTCGCTTTGCTTTTTTAACGGAGGGACTGCGGGATTCCAAATGAGTATAACCCATTTCAGCTGCGAGCTGAAAGACCTTGGCCCGGGTTGTGGCGTTGATTCCCGTATGGTTGGTGAAGCACCGTGAGACGGTGGCGCGGGAGATGCCGAGCCTATCGGCGATGGCTTTTTGGTTCACTTTTGGCATGGAGAAATCAATACAATAAACGAAGTCTGCTGTGACTATGGAGGGTCGGTTTTGGGAAGGCAAGTTCGACTGTTAAAAGCAGGAATGGCGCGAATCCTGGAAATGCAATTTTATGCACGGAAACAGTTTAACTAGTGGGTGACGATGAAGGATGTAAGCGGGCCTTTTTCAGCCCAATTGAGATCATGAAACATTCTCCGACCCTAAGTCTCCTTGTTTGTCTTGGTATGAATGTGACCCATGCGGAGGTGATTTCATGTATCATTGGATCCACACGTTGGACCGACTCGGAAGGAACGATGCTGCGGTAACTTCCAGTCATCCTTTTGTGAATGTCTTCAGCAAGGAGGGACAGAAAACCTACGCCGCCTATAATTTCGGAATGGGCGCACTTGAAGTGCAGTTTTCGGATGGCTTTAAAATGACAGCAAAACCCAGCGGGTTGAGTGTGAGGTCATTAACGGATTAACGGATTAACGGATTAACGGATTAACGGATTTCCGGGGATTCGTGTACGGGGAATGGGGCCTCTGGGGACCTCGGTTGGCTTCTTCCCGCTGGGGATGACTTTGATCTGCTTTAAAATTGCGGCAGTGCGTTTGAAGTCCTCCTCGAGGAGCTTTCCTTGGCGGGAGTTTGGATATTGGCTGGAGAGATCGAGGTAGCTTTCGCTTACTTTTTTAAGCGAAGTGAGCGTTCGGTTTGTGATCTCTTGATGAAGCAGTCGGCGATGTTTCGAGTAGAGAGAAGCCTCGGTGGCAACGGGTGGGGTTGCTTCCAGGGCGGCGAGTGATTTTTTGAATTTCGCCTGCCACGCGGGCGAAGTGAGTGCGAAGTACGGCATGTTCTTAATTTCTCGCAAGCGTTCCCACTGCTCGATGGGTTTGAGGGACTTTGCCTTGGCTGCCGTTTCGGCGAGTTCCTGCGTGGCCAGAGGTGCCAGGGCTTTGGCAGTCTGAGTACGAAGAGCGAGCCATTGCCGGATGGAGTCTGAACCATCTTCCGGGTAGGCATGTCGCAAGGTCGGCCAAACTTCCATAGAGACCGCACCGCCGAGTTTGCGGTGGTGGAGGTATCCCTTGAGGGCGAAGGTGTAATTTCCATCAGAGCGACCGATGGCGATATGGACGGGCTTTTTGTCCGGGTATCTTTTCATCGCTCCCGGTGCCGTCTGGGCATGGCCCGCTCCGATGATGATCCCTCCACTGATCGTGGGTTCGGCCTGCAGCATGAGGTCGGTGTGCCAGCCACCCAGCGAAAACCCTCCGACGTAAAGGTGGTTCGGATCGGCGCCATGCTTTTGGAGCATGAGGTTGCGCACGGTGTGGTAGGTCTTTCGCTCAGCCGCGAAGGACTGCGGACTCAGAGTAAACTTTCCTCGATGAGTGTAGCTCATTCCTACAATAATCCAGTCCTTGTTTCCGGCCTGGTTTCGCATGAAGGAGGTGGTAGGGCGACCACTGGTCCCGTGGTAGTAGAAAAAAGTAGGATGCTTTATGGCAGGGTCAAAATTTTCAGGAAGGGATACTTTGACCAAGTGGGGGAGGTTGGGAATTTCTAGGGTAAGGTCCTTGGCGGCAACTGAGAGTGGAAGAAGGAGGAGAGTGAGGAAACGGTTCATCGTTCTAGAGGGAGTTGAGAAATTCTATGCAGCGAGTTTCGGACCAGAATTCCAGACCGCGACTGACAAATCCAACATGCCCTCCGTGGGACGGCGTCTCAAGGGAAAGATGCCTGCTTTTTTCGGCGATTTCTATCGGAAAGCAGGCTTTGGGAAGAAAGGGGTCGTTGAGTGCGCTAATGAGGAGGCTTGGAATTCGAATGGCCGGGAGGTGGGGCTTGCAGCTGGCGCGGGTCCAGTAATCGCGGGCATCTTTGAAGCCGTTGAGAGGTGCGGTGTAGCGATCGTCGAATTCGGCAAAGGTTTTGATCTTGTCGATGCCGGTGAGGTCGAGACGGCCAGGGAAGACTTCGTTTTTAAGGCGGGTTTTTTCCTTCAGACCCTTCATGAAACGGGACATGTAAATTCTGTTGCTGCGTTCACCGAGGCGGAGAGAGCTGGAGGTGAGATCACAAGGGGCGGAGAAGGCGACGGCGGCTTTGATTTCTGGGTGGGCTTCGGGGCCTTGCTCTCCGAGGTATTTGAGGACGATGTTTCCTCCGAGGCTGAAGCCGATGAGGGCGAGTTCTTGGTAGCCCTCTGAGATTGCGTGGTCGACAACGGAGCCTAGGTCTTCACTCACGCCGCTATGGTAGGAACGGAGGAGGCGGTTTGGGGTGCCACCGCAGCCACGACAATTCCAGGCGAGAGTGTCCCAGTCACGTTTCTGGAGGGCGAGGGACATGCCCCGAATGTATTTTGCGGAGGACTCTCCTTCGAGCCCGTGACCGACGATGGCAAGACGCCTATGTCCAAGGCGCGACCAGTCGAGGTCGAGGAAGTCGCCGTCAGGAAGTTCCAGACGCTCGAGTTCTACTTCCACCGTTGCGACACGGCGGAAGAGAGTGGGGTAGATGGTCGAGAAATGTCCTCCTCGCAGACCGAGCGGAGCGCGGTAGGTGGAGGAGACAAGGGGCATGACTCTCTTTGCTGCTTTAAGCGAACTGGCTCAAGAAGCGGGTGTCGTTCTCGATGAGGAGGCGGATGTCCTTGATGCCGTATTGGATCATGGCGAGGCGGTCGAGCCCCATGCCGAAGGCGTATCCGGTGAGCTTGGCCGGGTCGAAGGCGTCGTCGCCGCGGCTCTCGTTGATGGCGTCGAAGACGGCGGGGTCGACCATGCCGCAGCCGGCGACTTCGATCCACTTGGGAGCTTCTCCCTTAACCTGGAGTTTGACGTCGATCTCGAAGCTAGGCTCAGTGAAGGGGAAGAAGTGGGGGCGGAAGCGGACTTCGGTTTTGTCACCGAACATGGCGCGGTAGAAGAACTCAAGAGTGCCTTTGAGATCAGAGAGGCGGACGTCTTTGTCGACGTAGAGGCCCTCGAGTTGATTGAAGACAGAGAGGTGGGTGGCATCGATTTCGTCGCGGCGGTAGGCTGAGCCGGGGGCGATGATTTTGACGGGCGGTGCTTGTTTCTCCATCGTGCGGACCTGCACCGAGGAGGTGTGGGTGCGGAGGAGCTTGCCGGAGTCGAAGTAAAAGGTGTCGGAGTCGTTGCGAGCAGGGTGATCGGCGGGGGTGTTGAGGGCGTCGAAGCAGTGGAATTCGGTTTCGATCTCGGGACCGTCGGCGAGAGCGAAGCCGAGGCGGCGGAGGATCTGGATCGCACGGTCCTTGACAAGGGTGAGGGGGTGGAGGGCGCCGACGGGGAGTTGACGTGCGGGCATGGTGACATCGAGGTCGGCGACGGAGGCGGCGTCGGCGGTATCCTGGAGCTTTTGCTTGCTGTCATCGAGCGCAGCGCCGATGGCCTGGCGGGCGGCGTTGAGGGCAGCACCGAGTTTGGGTTTGTCCTCATTGGAGAGATTACGCATCTCAGCAGCGAGGGCGTTGAGAGGGCTCTTTTTGCCGAGGAATTTGACGCGGGCGTCCTCAAGGGCGGCTTCGGTGGAAGCGGCTTCGATAGCGGCGAGTGCTTCGGCTTGGATTTGTGCGGCTTGCTCGGTCATATGGTGGATTGGTTAGGGGAAAGGAGCGGAGTGGTCAATGATAAGGAGGTTTTGGGCGCCGGATCCGAAAAAGAAGATTTCTGGCAGCGAGACCTGATTTTTTGATCAGCCATAAAGGCAGCATGGTTTTTTTGAAACGTTTGTTAACGTTCATGTGGTCTATGTCATTTAATAATGATGGAGAAACATTCCAATAAGTCCTTCGAGCTTGGTCGTGAATTCCGGGCGTGGGCGTGCACGGTCGCCAAAAACGTAACAATGGCGCACCTCTGTAAGGAAAACGCGATCGCTCTCCGATGATCAGCAAGGAGCTGATGGAAGGAGTCGCCAACACTTGGCACTCTCGCAACGCCCCGAGTCCATCGCTAGAGGAGGGCTTGAAGAGTTCTCTGCAAGCTCGAATCGTCCGGCCGGATCATTGCGGGCTTCTTTGTTCCGCATCCGAACGAGGCTTCGCGAATACGTTCTTGGGTAGCTTGTCATCACGACAGACAGAGAGGGAGTCTCTGTTTTTTTGATGGATTGAGAATCAGCGAGTCTTTTTGGTTCTCACGGCGGGATGCATCCAAGGGGCATTTTGCCCGCGCTCCATAAAAATGGCCGCATCCTTGCGGATACGGCCATGGAAATTTGTTCAGCGGGGCTGAAATCTAGGCGGCCTTCTTTTCGAGCGCTCCTTTGGCCTGTTCCACGATGGTGGAGAAGGCGGCGGCGTCAACGACGGCGAGGTCGGCGAGGACTTTACGGTCGAGATCGATATTGGCGGCTTTGAGGCCTTCGATGAAGCGGGAGTAGGTGATTCCCTCGTTCCGGACGGCAGCGGAAATACGCTGGATCCAGAGGCGGCGGAATTGTCCCTTACGCTTCTTGCGGTCACGATACTCGTATTGACGGGCTTTGTAGACGGCATCCTTCGCGTAGCGGTAAAGCTTGGAACGGAAGCCGCGGAAGCCTTTGGCACGGAGAAGGATACGCTTGCGGCGTTTCCGACTGGCCGGACTGTTAGTTGCTCTTGGCATTGTTTCTTTTTGGTGAACGGGTCGTTGGGTTTCTAATTCACTCCGATAGTCTCACTCGTTCGTTGTCCTTCCGAGGAAGGCTGGCTATCTGGAGGCCGCCCATTATGCAGGCGGGGGCATCGTGCATCTGCACGGTAAGAACTACTTCATGAGAAGATTTCTCTTCACATTTGTAATATCTGCGGCGGAGACAAGCGTCGGTTTGCCCAGCATTCTT
The DNA here is from genome assembly GCA_026421245.1 of Akkermansiaceae bacterium. Lineage (GTDB taxonomy): Bacteria > Verrucomicrobiota > Verrucomicrobiia > Verrucomicrobiales > Akkermansiaceae > SW10. The sequence goes on from JAPKDJ010000007.1 coordinate 78,447, forward strand.
TTCCGTTTCCGGCTTTTTTTCTGGAGGATGTGACGTTTGCCCTGTTTGCGGCGCAGAATCTTACCGGTGCCAGTCACTTTAAAGCGTTTGGCGACGGACGATCTGGTTTTGGACTTGCAAGCTTTGCGGGCCATTGGACCGGCGTTCTAGGGCTCGACGGACCGAATGCAAGATTTTTTGTGTCGAGCGAAGGCTTTTTTAGACAGGGTGACTATCGCTAGAAGTGATGTTATGATGGATTTTTATGATTGGGTAGATTTTCATTCCGCTCCCATAGTGAGCTGAAATCAAAAACGACTATCAATAATTTCATTAAGTATCCCAAGTTACTCTTGATCGCCGTTACTTTCTTGTTTGGCGGATGTGTTGCCTTTGCTGCCGTCGAGAGAAGATCCTATGGGGAAGGAGGATTGACGATCAAAGAGGTCACGAAGCTCAAGGATGGCACGGTCCGAATCGTTTATTCCTCCAAGCCTGAGTCCATGTGGTATTGTCCGGGTGTTGATTCAAAGATGACGGATAAGGGGCTTGTTCTGACTTTTGTGAAATGCCTGTTTAACAAAAAAGTGAGTGTGAATCATTCTGCGGGGCCTCTTAAGAAAGGTGAAATATGGAAGGTGGTTATTGTTCCAGCTAAAGGTGGCCCGGTTTTTCTGAAAAGCAGGAAAGAGCTCAAGAAGCTGAACCTCAAAGCTGAGAAATAGAGAGTGAACGGCCCGGGCGTGAAGCGGATTTCTTGAAAATTCCTGTCGATGAATCGCGAAAGGACGTCTAGAAATTCGCTATGCGAACGTCTGTCAAACATCTCCTGAATAGTGAAGCGGCTCAAGACTCAGTGGAATTGTCCGGGTGGGTGCGAACAAGGAGGGATTCGAAGGAGTTTTCCTTTATAGAATTGAACGATGGATCCTGTTTAAAGGGGATTCAGGTGATCGTGGATGCGGGAATTCCGGGGTCGGATGAGGTTTTGAAGATGAACACGGGAGCATCGGTCCAGGTTGTGGGTGAATTGGTGGAGAGTCCGGGGAAGGGACAGAGTTGGGAGGTTCGGGCGACGGAGGTGGAGCTGCTGGGCGGGGTGCCGGATGATTTTCCGCTTCAGAAGAAGGGGCACACGCCGGAGTTTTTGCGGTCGATCGCGCACTTGCGCCCGCGGACTAATCTTTATGGCGCGACCTTCCGGATGAGGAGTCGCCTGGCCTACGCGGTGCATCGTTTCTTCAATGAGCGAGATTTCACATACGTGCACACACCTATTATCACGGCGAGTGATTGCGAGGGGGCGGGCGAGATGTTTCGGGTGACGACCAATGAGGGAGGAAAGCCTGAGGAGGACTTTTTTGAGAAGAAGAGCTATCTGACCGTGAGCGGGCAGTTGGAGGGCGAATGTTTCGCAACCGCGTTGAGCAATATCTATACTTTCGGGCCGACCTTTCGTGCGGAGAATTCGAACACCTCGCGCCATGCTGCGGAGTTTTGGATGATCGAGCCGGAAATGGCTTTTTGTAATCTGGAAGGAGACATGGATTTGGCGGAGGAGTTTATTCAGTTCCTCGTCAAAGATGTTCTGGAGAATAGCGAGGGGGATCTTTCTATCTTCGAGCGCTTTGTGGACAAGGGATTGCGGGCACGCCTTGAGGGGCTTACCTCGGGTGGGTTTGAGCGAATGAGCTACACCGAAGCGGTTGAACAGCTGATCAAGTCAGGGAAGAAATTCGACTATCCGGTGGAGTGGGGCATCAACTTACAGTCAGAGCATGAGCGTTATCTCTGCGAGGAGGTGGTGAAAGGACCGCTTACGGTTTACAACTACCCCAAGTCAATTAAGCCGTTTTACATGCGGGCCAACGATGACGGTAAAACGGTGACGGCGATGGATGTCCTGGTTCCTGGAGTGGGCGAAATCATCGGCGGAAGCCAGCGGGAGGAACGATACGACCTGCTCAAGGCCGCCATGGAGTTCCAGGATCTCAGTTTGGAAAATTATGGTTGGTATCTTGACTTGCGGAAATACGGCACGGTACCGCACGCGGGCTTTGGGGCGGGCTTTGAGCGTCTCCTGATGTATGTCACGGGGATGCAGAATATTCGCGACGTCATTCCCTTTTCAAGGACTCCGGGGAACTGCGATTTTTAAGTCGGTCACACACAGCAACAGGTCGATTAAGGGAAAATCCCCTCATAAACCGTTGGGTTTTTCTCGGGTTTCTAGTGCCTCGTATAATATATCTGGTCTTTTGCGGCCCTCCCAGACTCCTCGCCTTTCGACGGAGTCACGATAAGACCATTTCTGTATTCGTTTCTCGTGATCCTTGCATCGATCTCCATTGTCGATGCGGTGAATCAAATCACTCTCGAGCTGCGGCCGGAAGGAGCACCGGGAAAGTCTGGGTTTGTTCCCGAAAAGGGATTGGCGACGTTGAAGGCAGACGGGTTGAAGCGACTCAGTCACGTCAGTAAACCGATGCTCACTGTCTGCCTCCCGGCTCAACCAAATGGCACGGCCGTGCTGATCTGCCGTGATCGAGGCTGATTCCAGAACGCGTTGCGCAAGTGATTGTCGCCCTTCCGCCGCTTTCTTTCACCCTTATTCATCCAATCAAACTTGACGGGGCGGCTTCTGATATGACTGTCTCTTTGGGATGAAAACGAGACCGGTAGCGACGTTGATGGCCTTTTTCGCAATGATGCAGGCTGTGTCGGTAGCAGCGGAGACTGATCCGCTCAAGATTCCCGACAGTGACGAAGGCGTTCCTGGCTCGGGACCGCTGAGGCGCACCGATTGGTTCCGCGGCGTGTGGCGCAGCCGTCGCGAATCTTGGCTCGATAGGACGGAGGAGCAGAAGGGCTCGGTGGTGTTCCTCGGCGATTCGATCACGGAGGGGTGGGGGGATGATTTCAAGGGCGCGTTCGGGAAACTCAAAGTCGCGAACCGCGGTATTAGGGGCGACACAAGCCGCGGCCTGCTTTTACGATTGAAGGAGGACGTGATCGATCTTGAACCGCGAGCCGTTGTCCTCATGATCGGCGCCAACGACCTCGCCGAAAAATCCATGGGCGAGACGGTGTTTGGCAATGTGAAGCTCATTGTTGAGGCGCTCAAGGCGCACAACCCGAAAATGCCAATCGTCCTGTGCGAAACTTTCCCCTGCGCGCCAGACGAATACCGGCCGGTTGCGGAGATCCGCAAGATCAACTCGCTCTACGAAAAGATGTTCGCGGGAGATGCGCAGGTCACGCTCGCGAAAACCTACAGCCTGTTTGCTGGAGGAGACGGTGCCTCGTTGCCGAAGTATCTACCTGACCGTGTCCACCCGAATGCCGTCGGTTATGCAAAGTGGGCGGGCGCAATGCGGCCTATTTTCGCCGAACTCGGATTCGCCGAAGATACCACCCCCGACCCGCACGCTTGGATCCACTTCGACCACCTCGACAGGCAGGTCGCGCTCTTCCACAACTTTCACCTCAACTACACCGATCGCAGAGAAGGGCTGGAATCCCGATACGATGTATTAGCGATTTTGCGTTGTGGACGGTTCTGCGCGGGCGAGTGGAGTTCCTCCAAGGGCAATCTGTCATATGAAATTCTGGCTTGAAGACTCTTGTGATTCAAGGTCCAGTCGAAGTTTCTACTTGAGGCCTCGCTTTGTTGCCCTTGTCTGAAAGAATGCCCCAACTAAATAATCCGAAAGAAAATTACTGATGAATACCAAACTACTCAAGGGAAGTGTCATATTTGCTATAGCCACCTCGGCCCTGTCGATCGTTAGCCCGGTCATTGCCGCGGAAAAATTGAAAGTCTTCATCCTCGCGGGCCAGTCGAACATGGTCGGTCACGCGAGCCCCCATACCATCGCCACCTTGTATCACTCAGACGATGCAAGAGACAAAGAGCTGATCAAATTGGTCTTTAGAGAAGGCAGCGGAGTCTCCAATAAAGCACTGGAGGAACAGCTAGTCCGGGCGCGCAAGCTCGATGAGTTGACGGGTGGAATTTCCAACGACAGGATTAAGAAGATGGCTGAGGGCGCCGAAAAAACGACGCTAGAAGCAGAGGCTAAGAAACTCAAAGACGCGCATGAGGCCTATAAGCAGGATGTGACAGCGGCCTGCGTCGTTTCCGACCGAGTCTATATCAATTCCATCGCCGACGGCAGCAAGAAATCCGGCAAGCTCGGCGTCGGTTACGGCGGCAGCGACAAAAAGTTAGGACCCGAGTTCGGGTTTGGTCTCTCGATCGCGGAAAAGATCGACGGCCCAATTCTGCTGATCAAAACCTCGTGGGGGGGCAAGTCGCTCAACTACAATTTCCGCCCGCCATCCGCTGGTGAGTATGAATTGAATGAGAAGGAGAAATCGGGCGACAAGGCGGCCGAGATCAAGAAGAACGCCAGCCTCAACTACCGGATGATGAATGAGTCGATCCGCAACGTGCTCGACAATCTAAAAGAGAACCATCCGGCCTATGAGCCAAAGGCGGGTTACGAGATCGCCGGGTTTGTTTGGTTTCAGGGCTACAATGATCAGTTCTCAGACGAGTTTCGGGACAACTACAAAGACAACATGATCTCCTTCATCAAAGACGTCCGCAAAGAATACAAAGTGCCGAATATGCCCTTTATCATCGGCGTATTGGGAACCGGTATGACCGCTGAGAAGGTCGCTGAGAACCAGGTCTCTCTTGGTCAGAGGGAGGCCGCCAAGGCTCCGGAATTCAAGGACAACGTCTTGGCAGTCGAGAGCTACACCGATTACTCGCTGTTCTCCAATGAGATCTTCAAGAAAGGGTGGCCGAAGCACTACCACGAGTGGGATACCGTGGGCAGCGATCGTCCGTACCACTATCTCGGGAGCGGAACATTTTTTGTCCGACTTGGAGATTCCTTCGCGAAGTCGATGGCGGAACTGATCGGAAAGCAAAAGAAGTAGTGGGATTGTCTTGCCGGTGGGTGAACCGGACACTGTCCTACTCGATGAACCGAATGAAGACTCTATCCATCACCCTCTTACTCTTCGTATCCTTCAATCTGTCTGCGTTCGGCTGGCCACCGGTCGGACACCCCACTAAGGATAACATCCTCAATGGCCGCGTCATGGAGGTCTTTCGGCACGGCGTGAATCAGGAATGGGAATACCAAACACCGCAGGAAGACGATTTTGTCGTAGTGCATCCCAAAACCGATCGGGCGAACGCACCGCTGTATGTCGTGTTGCATTCAGCCGGGCACGATGTCTTCTCCTGCGTCAGCTGCACGAAGACCGTTGGCAACCACGATATCTATCGCTCACCGGATGATCATTACGCACTCTATGTCGACTGCCGCAAGAATAAGGGAGATTGGTGGTGGGGAGGAATGCATCCCGGTGACAAGGGGCTGATCGCCAAGAATTCGGGGGCCGATACGATGCCAGTAGAGAAGCGTGTCATGGCCACGGTGGCGTGGGCGATCGAACGCTACTCGATCGATCCGAATCGCGTCTACCTCTCGGGAAACTCGATGGGCGGAAGTGGGACGCTCGGGATCGGACTGAGGCACGGTGATGTTTTTGCCGCCATCAAAGCCAATGTCCCTGCGGGTGTCCATCACGCCTCCGAGCGGCTGTTCTTTCCTCTGAAAAAAGTTCCAGGGGGAGTCGTTCTTCCCGATCCCCCGATCTGCATCGACTACTCGGCGCAGAACGATCGCTGGTCTGCTGGGCACGATCAGTTCACGAAGGCAATGAACGACCGCAGGTATCCCTTCCTGTTCTACTGGGGGCCGTTCGGTCACGCCAACAACTCAGCAAAGATCAAGGAGACCAATGACCTCATCGATTCCTTCGACTGGCTCAGCATCCGTAAAAATGAAGCCTATCCAGTGTTCACGAATGCCTCCACCAATTCTCAGCTTCCCTGGCCGGATGACCTGGATAGCGCGGAACCCGGACAGGTCAATGCCTTCTTCCGATGGAAGCCCCTCAAGGACACTGTAGGTGATTTGAAGATGTCGCTCTTCCTGATTCCTGCCAGCGAATTGGAAACGAGGTTCGAGATTCCGAGCGAAGCCCATGCCGATGTCACCTTGCGCCGTTTGCAGGATTTCAAACTCAAGCCTGGCGCCCCTTTCCGCTGGACCTTTGGCTCTGCGGAAGGAGAGGGCAAGGTCGATTCACAAGGGCTCATCTCGATAGCCGGGCTTAAAATAACCAACCGGCCAGCCACTCTTAGGATTCGATCGGGGAAACCGGATCCAGCCAGCGCGAAGGAGTCAGACATCCGCCTGCAGCCCAACGGTAAAGGTTGGCGACTCGATCGAGCTCAGCGCCGTGATCCCAAGCGTCCGTGCGTGCTTCTGATTGGCGACTCCATCCTCAACGGCTATTTCCGAGCCGTAACCAAAGCGCTCGCCGGTAAGGCTTACGTCGATGCCTGGGTGAACCCACACTGGCAGTCCGAAGGCACCAACAAACTCCTTGCAGCTGTCCTCGATAGCAATGGCCCCTACGATGTCGTTCATTTTAACATGGGGCTACACGGTTGGACCGAAGGCCGTATCAAGCCCGGAACCTTCGAACCTCTTACGAGAGCCTATGTCGAGATTCTCAAGGCAAAGCTTCCAGAGGCAAAACTCATTTGGGCCAGTAGCACACCGGTCACAGCCAAGGACAAGCGCCTCGAATTCGACCCGGAAATCAACCCCATCATCGTGGAGCACAACCGCATGGCTGAGAAAGTAATGGCCGCGGCCAAGGTTCCTGTGAACGATTTCTACACTCTGCTCGCCGACAAACGCAGCCTCGCCAAAGGAGATCGTTTCCATTGGACCGGACCGGCCTACAAACTACTCCGAGAAATGGCGGCGGATTCGATCCTCGAAGCCATGAGCCATGAGGCCAAGTAGAAAACTTTGCGATGCTTAATCGACTCCCCCCTCACCGTAGCGTTCGTCACGGTTGCCACCTGTAGCTTCCTTGTCGCTGACGACTGGAAGCCCGAAAAGCTTCCAAGATCGATCCCGCCCGAGATGTTCAAGGTCGACCCTTCCCTGGAAGTGACGGTGTGGGCTAGCACACCCTTTCTCTTCAACCCGACCAACATGGACATCGACCATGCTGGCCGGATCTGGGTCGCGGAGGGGGTCAACTATCGCGGCAGAAATGGGACGCGGCCTGACGGCGACCGGATCGCGGTGCTGCAGGACACCGACGGCGATGGAAAGTGCGACAGCTCGCACACTTTCGTTCAGGAGACTGGACTCATTGCGCCGTTGGGAGTCGCGGTCTTCGACAACGTCGTCTACCTCTCGCAGCCTCCGGCTCTCCTCGCCTACACCGACATCGATCGTGACCTCAAGTTCGACCCCGCAGTGGACAAACGTGAGGTCATCCTCACCGGATTCAACGCGATCAACCACGACCATGGATTGCACTCGCTGGTCTCCGGTCCGGACGGGAAATTTCACTTCAACAATAGCAACCTCTCTTTGAAAAACGCCCTACCCCTCGTCATCCAATCAGCTGGTGGGATCACCCAGCTCGTCCCCAAGGATCGCATCGAGAAGAAGAACGAGTTTCAGCGCTCCCTCATGTACGACCCCGCGGCGCTTGGGCTGAAAGCACAAGACATCGCCGATATCGCGGCATTTTTGGAGAGCTATCGTTAGGCTGTCCGACCAGTTTCAGCGCAACTCCGCGGTTCTGTTTGCTGGCAATCGGCTCTCCGAACAGTAGGGTGCCGGATCATGTTCTCGCCGCATCCCGAAAACGCCCAACGCGAAACTGCGGTTGCGAGGGCGTTGGTTCTTTTTTCAGCCCTGTGGTTCACGGCGCTGCCTCTTTACGCCGGGAAACTCGCGTGTGAGATCTCGCTTGGCAAGGCCCAGGACGAGGCGGTAATGGCGATGAGGAAGGAATCTCTAGACGTCAAAATTAAATCCCCGGTCGGGATCGGCACGGCAAAGCTCAGCCTTCGCAAGGGCGCGGAATGGCCCAAACAGATCGTGCTTCTGATTCGCGGGGACGATGCCAAGCCGCTCGCGGAGTTGGAGGGATTCACTCTCCAGGGAAAGCGAATCCGCATCTCCGGGTCGCGCCAGACCAGCGGCAAGATGGAGGCCGTCGTCTTGAGCGCCGGAGAACAAGACCCCGCCGAGAAGCCCGCGTCTCGCAAGGTCGACATCACGGTGGTGAAGACCGAGGCCGCGATGAAGATCGTGATCCCGGGAACGCTCTTGGCCGGAGAGTCCGAAGTGCAGATCCAGTGGATCGACTTCTACCGTGGTTGAGCGTGGAGCGGTAAGCCGGAGCTGATTGGAGATGATCACCCCACTATGGGAGGACGGGGCCGCTCAAGTCGTCCTATTTTATCGGTCCTTGTGCTACGCGATGATGTCGTGGACGACGCTGCCGTGGACGTCGGTGAGACGGTAGTCCCGTCCGGAGTAGCGATAGGTGAGTTTCTTGTGGTCGAGGCCCATCAGGTGGAGGATCGTTGCGTTCATGTCGTGCACGTGGACGCGGTTCTCGACGGCCGAGAGTCCAAACTCGTCGGTGGCGCCGTAGCTGAAACCTTTCTTCACCCCGCCGCCGGCCATCCAGGTCGTGTAGCCGTAGTGGTCGTGGTCGCGACCCTTATTACCCTCGGAAGTGGGGGCTCGGCCGAACTCTCCGCCCCAGACGACGAGCGTCTCGTCGAGGAGGCCGCGTCCTTCGAGATCTTTCAAGAGAGCGGCAATTCCTTGGTCGCAGGCCTTGGCCAATTTTGCGTGACCGCCAACGATGTCGCCGTGCCCGGTGTCCCAGGCGATGTCGTAGCCGTCGATGGAATGCGA